>JAHITX010000094.1 GCA_018817425.1 Pseudomonadota bacterium | reverse complement strand
AACTGCTCCGTCAAGAACAGAGAGGTATTGCGCCCCGCCTTCTGTTGCATTGCCGTCAAAAAGGTTTAAATTGCCTTCTACATTTAATGTGCCCCATGCAAAATTATCGGTATATCCTAAAATGTCCGCCCCCAGATCTTCACCGGCAAGATAGAATTCGTGTAAACCTTCGCCGGTAAAACCTAAAAGTGCATCATCGGTATCCCAGAGAGTTTCCTGGGCGCTGTTGTTTATGAAATCGGTTTCAATGAAGAAATTGTCTCCAAGGCCACCCAGCAGATAGCCTTCGGCTTCTACAGTGAGTGTATTAAAATAGTTGGAGGATGGGTCTGAAATATAGATACCTGTATTTGTGAAGTCACCACCAAAAATAGCTGTTGTATTTGAAACAGTGAAAGTACCTTTATTAATGATGTCCCCTTGAACTTCCCTTGTGCCTGCACCGCTAAGGCTTACTGTTCCTGCGGGATTGTTTGTTATATCGGCTTCGAGTGTGCCACCGGAGTAATTGAAGGTTCCGTTGTTTATAATACTTCCGGCAGTCAATGTGCCACCCTGTAAATCATACGTCCCGGTGCTCCCCGAATTATAGGCGATATAGATATTGTTAGTCACCTCATGCGTTCCGCCCGTCTGGGTAAAAACACCTACGCCGGAATTACCTATATATTCATAATCAGCCGATAAGCTCCCTGTTCCGCTTAATTTATATGTACCCTTGGCCTTATAATTATAGCCAAGATGAAGATAGGTAACCTCATTCGATCCATTCATCTGCCTGATAGTACCTGTACCTTCATAGCCAATATGCTCTTCAACGGCACTGATATTTTTGTCGGAAAGAGAAAAGATAACGTTTGAACCATAACTGTAGCCCACATTGAAGTAATCCGTACCGATTGATAACCAATTCTTTGAAAGGTTCCCTCCGTCAATATTTAGCGTACTAGCTCCATCGCCGCCTGTGATATTTCCTTTTACGTCAAGAATCCCGCCATGGAGATTATATGTGCCTTTGCCACCGGAGTTTTTACCGAGATAGAGGTCATTTGTTACCGTATTGGTTCCACCGTTCTGGGTGAAAATGCCCCTGCCGGAATTGCCTATAATCTCATAATCAGCCGACAGGCTACCTGTACCGCCTAATTCGTATGTTCCGTTGCTGCCAGATTGATTGCCTAAATATAGAATATTGATCAGCTCATTAAAGCCACCTGTCTGGGTAAAGGCACCTGCACCTTCATCACCGATAATTTCCGAGTTGGCAGCCAACTCTCCTGTGCCGCCTAATTCATATGTGCCAACACCACTGGAATTAAAACCGAGGGTTAGAAAAGCAGGGTTATTCGTCCCACCCGTCTGAGTAAAGATTCCTGAGCCATCATAGCCAATATACTCGTTCATAGCGGTGAGGTTCTTGCCGGACATAGCAAAAGCACCATTTGAACCGCTGCCGTAACCCACATTGAAGTTATCCACATTGATCCCTGCCCAGTTGTCCGAAAGTGTCCCCCCATCAATATTTATAATACTTGTTCCGGCTCCGCCTTCGATATTCCGTTGTACATCAAGAGAGCCCCCGTTGAGATTATATGTGCCTTCGCTGCCGGAGTTTTTGCCGAGATAGAGGTCATTTGTTACCGTATTTGTTCCGCCGTTCTGTGTGAAAGTGCCTCTGCCGGAATTGCCGATAATCTCCTCGTTAGCCGATAAACTGCCTGTTTTGCTTAATTCATACGTTCCAATAGCTCCGACAATGAAATGATTACTACCAAGATAGAGAGTGTTAGCCACCTCATTCGTTCCACCCATTTGGATGAAAATGCCTATACTATTGAAGCCGATGTATTCATCTTTGGCCGACAAACTTCCTGTACCGCTCAATTCATATATCCCCTTGCCTACACCGTTGAAAATATCAAAATACCTGCCGAGATAAAGACTTTCAGCTACCTCATTTTTCCCGCCAGTTTGGATAAATGTTGCAGTATCGTAATGTCCAATATATTCATTGTTGCTAGATAGGTAACCTGTGCCGCTTAATTCATACGTTCCTTCGCTGCCGGAATAATAGCTCATGTAAAGGCCATTTTTTACAGTGTTAGTTCCTGATGACTGGATATAAGTCCCGCTGCCGGAATAACCAACATATTCATTATTAGCAATCAAGGGGTGACTATAACCGCCGTAGCCCTGATTAAAAGTAATACTACCCGTTTCTGTTGCATCAATTCGGAAAGTATTTAAAACAGCAGAAGGGTAAACGCTGTTCCGGTAATAAACCGTATAGTCGTTAGCAACTATTTGGGTGAGATATACGTTATCACCGTTCATAGGTTGGCCGTGGGGATCCCAACAGGCGTAATCCCACCAGTTTGATCCCCCCATCCAATATTTGTCCGTAGCACGCCCTGTTCCAAGCATTGCAAACAGCAACACTGGCATAAACACCATCCATAAGAAAACATTTCTGTGAATAAATTTTCTCAAAGAGTGTAGTCTTATTTTATTGAATATCCTCAATCTGCTATCCTCCTTTATATTAATATTTTAACCTTTGGATGCAAGCCCTTCTGCGGATAACCACTAAACCGATAAAACCTGATATAAAAAGCCAAACCGCAGGTGGAACCGGCACAGCGGACTCAGTTATAGGAATTAAAAATCCGCCGTCGGTCAGGTTATATTTCAATCCGTCCAAGTATTCATTCCCCTCCGCTGAGGCTAAATAATAAATATTCAGTCCGTCCTGTCCGGATATATTGCTTACAATGTCACCAAGTAAAACTGCTCCGTCAAGAACAGAGAGGTATTGCGCCCCGCCTTCTGTTGCATTGCCGTCAAAAAGGTTTAAATTGCCTTCTACATTTAATGTGCCCCATGCAAAATTATCGGTATATCCTGAAATGTCTGCCCCCAGATCTTCACCGGCAAGATAGTATTCGTGTAAACCTGCGCCTGTAAAACCAAGAAGCGCCTCATCGGTATCCCAGAGTGTATCCTGAGTGCTGTTGTTAATGAAATCGGTTTCAATGAAGAAATTGTCCCCCAAGCCACCCAGCAGATAGCCTTCGGCTTCTACAGAGAGCGTATTGAAATAGTTTGTTGATGGGTCGGAGATATAGACACCGTGTTCCGAATATGTTCCGATAAAACGAGCAATGGTATCCGTGGTTTTTACAGTTCCATAGTTTGTTACGTTGCCGAATACGGTTCGTACACCCCCTCCGCTAATGTTAAAGTCAGCAGCAGCGTTATTGATAATATTTGCCTCCAGATTGCCGCCTGAAAAGTTGTAGCCTTTATTATTGGTAAGATTTAAAACTTTAAGACTTCCGCCCGACTGGTTGACAGTGTCGTTGTTAACAAGATTCAATGCCATAAGGCTTCCGCCGGAAAGATTGTAAGTTCCTTTTTTTGCGCCTGACGGTTTAATAAAAAGGTTATCGGTTGTAATAGCTCCTCCGCTCTGGTTAAACTCGCCTTCTCCTTCATAACCCACATAAGTGTTTTTTACAGTAAGGCTGCTTCCGATGCCGCTATCACTCAAAGAATAGGTTCCTTTACCTGTTGTTTCATAACCGAGATAAAGATATGTTGTGTCTATGATGCCCCCGGTCTGATTGACAGTTCCCGTTCCGGCTTTTCCAACATAAACCATATTTGCAAACAACATGCTGCCTTCACCGCCGTCACTCATGTTATAGGTTCCCTTACCTGAACTCAGTTCACCAAGCGATATTTTAGATGTTGTATTCAATCCGCCGCTTTGAGTTAATACTCCTGTACCGGAGTAGCCTATATGTTCATATTCTGCCGACAAATTACCGGTACCGCTCAATTTATAGGTACCGCTGGAGCCGGAGTTATTGCCGAGATAGAGAATATCTTTTACTGTATTTATACCACCACTTTGTGTAAAAGTTCCTTTACCAAAATCACCAATGTATTCCCAATTAGCAGACAAGCTTCCAGCACCACTGAGCTCATACGATCCTTTGCTACCGGAAGCATAGCCCAGACTAAGGTAATCACTTACTTCATTCGTACCACCCGTCTGGATAAAGTCACCAGTACCGTATCTGCCAACAAATTCCCTATATGCAGATAAACTTCCTTTGCCACTCAATTCATATGTACCGGTACTACCTGATTTTGAACCTATATGTAGATATGTTGTCTTATTGTTTCCTCCTGTCTGAGTAAAAACTCCTGTTCCGTCATAACCAATGACTTCAAAATCAGTAGTCGACAAGACTCCTGTTCCGTTTAATTTATATGTCCCGTTGCCGCCGGACTGATGACCTATATAGATGCTACTTACCTCATTAGTACCGCCAGCCTGATTGAAAGTGCCAGTACCATCATAGCCGATATACTCTTTATTTGCGTTGAGGTTCTTGCCGGTCATGTTAAAGTTACCGTTGGAGCTGCTGCTGTATCCCACATTGAAATTATCTACATTGATTGATAACCAATTGTTTAAAAGGGTTCCTCCATCAATATTAAAGGTACTTGTTCCTAAACCACCTACGATATTCCCTTGTACGTTGAGGATGCCGTCATTAAGATTATATGTACCGTAACTGCCTGAAGAATGACTGAGACTAAGAACTTTTGTTACCGTATTTGTTCCACCTACCTGGTCAAAAATACCTGTGCCGGAAACACCGATATTTTCATTGTCTACAGACAGGTTTCCTATACCACCCAATTCATAAGTACCTTTTCCTCCAATAAATATGCCAACACTGAGATTTTGAGTTATCGTATTCGTCCCGCCTGTCTGTTTGAAGACACCCGTGCCGGATTGACCAATGAATTCCTTGTTGGCGGACAAACTTCCTGTACCGCTTAATTCGTATGTTCCGTTTCCGCTAATAGAGCCACCAAGAATGAGGTTATTATTTACCGTGTTGGTCCCATCCATATGGATATAAGTACCATTGCCAGATTGACCGATGTCTTCATGTTCTACATTCAAGGCGTGACTGATACCATAAAGCCCTTGAAAAAGAGTAATCATACCTGTGCCTGTTGCATCAATACGGAGAGAGTTAAGAACTGCAGAAGGATAGGCCGTGTTATAATAATAGACTCCCCTGTTTATAGCATCCGTCTGGGTTAGATACACTTTATCACCGTTTTGTGGTTGACCACTCGGATTCCAGTTGGATACTTCATCCCAAGTGCCTGTTCCCCCTATCCAATACTTGTCCGTCGCCTGCCCTGATCCAGGCATTACAAGCATAAATACCGACATCACCAAGATCCATCTTAAAATATTTTGAGTTATTTTTTTTAGCATATTCATCCCTTTATCCTCCTTTATATTTATAAATTTATTCATAGCTATTATTCTCTTTCTGCCTGGTTCAAGATTAGAACCGATGCGGATATCGTCTTAATTATGCTGGATACCGGCTTTCGCTGGTATGACGAAACATGATGATTTTCGGCCTTTTATGAGTTAGGCACGACAGGTTGGGAGATTTTTTATGATATCTTACCGCTTACCTATTAAATATGTATTTGTCTTGCCATTTGCAGCATGTCTGGAAATGTCCAAAAGCAGCATAATTAAATATAATATACTGATTATTTGAGATATAATGCTAATTTACAGGTGGTTAATTTATGTTAGAAATTTGTTAAAGGTTTTTATTGCAAGGTTTAAGGAGAATGGCTTGCTAAAATAGGTTCAAGGAGCATGGAAATAGATTATTTCAGAATTTTGCTTTTCTCCCTGTATTTTGTCGGAGTATCGCCCATGATGCGGAAAAAAATCCGGTTGAAGGTACGAAGGCTTTCAAATCCGGCGATAAAAGTTATTGTTGTGTCATGCATCAATTGTCATCTCGACTGAAAGGAGATATCTTGCTTTTAAGAGATTTATAAAGATTTCTCCCGTTGGTCGAAATGACAGGTTGGTACATTTCATAGTTGATGTAACAATATGTTATTTATATACACTAAATTTCTTCTTGTAAAATATATAAAAACTTATATAATATTTTATTATGAAACTCCTGAAATTTATCGGATCAAGCCTTGATGATCTCCGTAATTTTCCGTATGAAGCACGTAAAGCAGCGGGTTTTGAATTATATTCCGTTCAATGCGGTCATGAACCAAGCGATTGGAAACCCATGTCCGGCATAGGTCGTGGAGTGAAGGAAATTCGAATACATGTTTTGGGAGAATGGCGTATTATCTATGTGGCAAAGTTTGAAAATGCTATTTATGTTCTTCACTCTTTTCAAAAAAAGACTCGGAAAACGGATAAACATGATATTGAAATTGCTCGCAGGCGATATAAGCAAATTGGAGGGTAGTATTATGAAAGAACCTGTTGTTAATTCTTCCGACAATGTATTTGCCGATCTGGGATTTCCTCCCGAGGAGGCCGCAATTCTTCAAATGCGTTCGGAAATAATGGCTGATCTCAGGAAGCTCATCAAAAACAAGAAACTTACACAGGCTGAAGCGGCTGAGATTTTTGGTGTCAGCCAGTCACGGGTTTCTGACCTAATTAGAGGCAAGTGGGAAAAATTCAGTTTGGAAATGCTTATCATTCTTGCAACAAAGGCCGGTATGCGTATCAGCCTTAAAAGAGCCGCATAATACATGAAATTTTGTATTGATATTCGGCCTTGTATATTTACTATTACTTATATCCGATGTTGCTTTCTTTCTGAATTTTGCTTTTCTCCCTGTATTTTGTCGGAGTATCGCCCATTATGCGGAAAAAAATTCGATTGAAAGTTCGCAGACTTTCAAATCCTGCATCAAAGGCTATGTCGATCACCTTTTTGTCGGTTTCCGACAGTTTGTCTGCTGCATAGCGAATCCGGCATTCATTCACATAATCGTTTATGGATTTTCCTGTTTGTGATTTGAAGCGCTTGCCGAGATAATCCGGATTCAATCCACACATGCCGGATAGTGTTTCCCTTGAAACATCCTGATCAAAATGGTTATCGATATAGTCTATTATTTTTTGCAGATTATCATCCTGCCTTGCTTCTTGAACACGTATGGGTTTTTCCAGGCTGAGTTCGGCCAGTTTTTCATTTAACAAAGCGTTTTCAATGGCGATGGCTGCCTGGGAAAGCAACAGATCAAGCAGTTTGACATCTTTTTCGGAAAACACACCTTCTGCCAGTAGGTTGTAAAGATAACACACACCATTTATCAGGTCGTTGTATTGAACAGGAACGCATAAAACGGATTTTAACTTGTTTCGTACTACGCTGTCTTGTGCGGCATATTGTGCATCCGCTTCAGCATTTGTTGTTATAACCGGCAGTCCGCTCTGAAAGACCTTATCTACTATTGTCATAGAATATAATGCAGTTTGTTCCGGGTTAATGCTTTGCCATGTTTTCAGTTCAACGGCATTGAAATCATCACTGCTGAGAAAAAGACCACCGGCCTGTGCGCCTGTGATCTCCAAAGCCTTTTGCATCACCAGTTCCATCATATTATTCAAACCACGACAGTCTGCAACTGCTTTTCCAAACGTCAGCACAATCTCCTTACGCTGTTTATCTATAACAGTATAGGCATTATCCTGTTTTTCTTCCTTAAGACCCAATGCTTTGGCTACCCGTTTTTTCCAGAAAGGCACATCAGTTTCATCGAATAAAGAATAGGCGGATTCAAGCTCATGCACAGCTTCGGCATCTTTGCCTGTATCCTTTAGAAAACAACCATAAGCATATCCGGCCCGTGCCTGTTTATAGCGCTGTTTGTAGTTTTTATGATGAGCAATTGAGAGTTTGAAAAAATCCTCAGCCTTTTTTATATTGCCTGAAATAGCATAATACTCTGCGTTTACTTTCAGCGTTCCGCCGAAAAGATTGGGGAAATGCTTGTTCTGCTTTAGCGCTTTATTACAATATTTCCCGATTTTTTTAAGTTCCTTTTTGCGGTTCTTTTCGGTCAATGCATGCTTTGTTTGCTGGAAAGACCGCAATAGCGCTTCTGTAAAAAGATTTTCCTTTTCGTTTATCAGATGCCGCATGAATTCATTTTTGCGATCTGCTTTATGGGCGATTTTCAAATAAAAAATCGCCTGTTCTATATCTCCTTTTTCCAGAAAAAGCTTTCCCAGCCAAATATTTGTTAAACAGTATTCAAATGTGCGTTCAGGCATATCGCAATATTTTTTCAGGCGTTTTTCAGCTAAATCAAAATCACATGAACAGATGTAGGCTAATGCTGCAAACCCTGCTGTAGATGACAACATTTCATCCGACTTGTTCATTGCTGCTTTTTGAATAAGAGCATCTAATTTCACAACTTCCCGAAATTCAGAAAGTTCGTATTTACCCATAGACAAGCCAATTGCTGAACTGTAAAATTCTATGAATTCTCTTGTTTTACGAAAATATTCA
This sequence comes from Pseudomonadota bacterium, assembly GCA_018817425.1. Classification (NCBI taxonomy): domain Bacteria; kingdom Pseudomonadati; phylum Pseudomonadota; species Pseudomonadota bacterium. Next base: position 50,024 of record JAHITX010000094.1, on the reverse strand, counting down.
AAAGCTCCCTGTTCACATTTTATACTGTCCTGATATTTACCGGTAATCCCATAAAGAAATCCCAAATTAAGATAAATATAAAATTTCAGTCTTTCATCGTTTAATTTTCTGTTGATTGCAGCAGCCCGCCTGGTAAAGGCAAAGGCTCTTTTATACAGGCGCAATATTCCGCAAATCACGGAATATTGTACCAGACTGAACGCTTGTTCGTAAGACGGTCCGATACAAAATTCGCTGATATTAAGTCTGCGCAAAACCGTTCGGGGTAATTTCCACATTTCGTAAATATTATAAACAGGAAACAAAGCATATAAAAGATCGGTCTTTAAGCGGTCTTCTTCTTTTACGCCTTGTGTATCTTTTTTTAAAAACACCCCGGGGAGCATATGAAAAAGGAGATGAATACATATTTCTCTGATTAAACCTGTTATAACTCCAATTTTATTTACCGGCAGCCATTCACCGATTAATTTTAATCCTGTTTTGGCGGATGTTTCTGCCTTGCGATAATCGCCATTTAAGAGATTAGCTTTTGATATGCATAAATAAATCGATGCCTGTTTCACACGTTCAGTCATATGCGGCAACAGCATGTTTAACAAACTTAAAGCCTCATCACATTTGCGGGCCTGCAGATAAGTTTCGGCTAAATACCTGGTGCATTCAAGCCAATCCGGCTCACCCGGTTTACTTTTTTTTGCAAGAATATTATAAACCGCAAGCAGGTATTTAATAGCATCATCATAGGCATATTCGGCATTGGCCCTGCGTGCAGCCGGATAGGCCCAGGTCATAATGCTTTCATCATGGCCGCTTTCCATGTAATGATAAGCCAGATCAAACAGGACCGATGTGGTATCGGTGGAATGCATCTCTTCCATGGCCCGTCCGATTTTAAGATGCAGCGCTTTACGTTCATCGGAAGACAGCCTTTTGTAAAATGCCTCCCGTATTCGATCATGGGCAAATACCATAACTTTCGGCTGCAAAAAATTTTCTTCAATTATTTGATGGGCAAGTGCTGTATTCAGAGCCTCAGTAACCCGGCGGGTACTATCCTGTTCCTGATTTATATTTAATAGAAGCCAAATATCAAAGCGCTTGCCTATTACGGCTGCCATGCAAAGTATATTAATATCTTCCTGTGCAAGCCTGTCGATTCTTTTAAGGAGTATATCTATCATATCCTCAGAAACAAAGTTGTTTTCCATCCGCTCAAAATCAAATGACCATCCGGCTATATTTTTAAACAGCAGGCCTTCTGAAATCAGATAGGTTATAAGCTCCCGACTGTAAAACGGATTACCCATCGAGCGTTTATAGATATAGCCTGAAAAGCGCTTAAGCCACGATGCGTCCGTATTCAGCAAACATGAAATAAAAGATTGTATTTGTTTGTCATCAAACCGGTTAACAATAAGATGTTCTGCTGCATATCGTTTTTCATCGGGACGGATGAGGGTATAAAGTTCATGTTTTTCATCAACTTCATTGTTTCGGTAAGCACCGATAATTAAAAGCGACTGATCGGATATATTGCGGGCGATTTCCTTAAGAAGCATGAGGCTTGAATTATCGGACCATTGCAGATCATCCAACAGCACAACCATAACACCTTCGGCAAGAGACAGCGTATATGTAAACCGGGTGGCTGCCAGGCAGGTGCGTATTGACTCCTGATCGGGCGACAATTTGGCCGGTTCGGAGCAGTTGCCCAACATTGCCTGTGCAGCAGGATAAAGATTTACAATAATTTTCCCAATATCTTTGCAAGTTCTTTGCATTGTCTCACATACAACCGCCTTTTTATCCGGATCATGCCGGCTAAATCCATTAAGATAATCCCCAAGCGAATCCCTGAAGAGTCCCCAGGGAGTTTTGCTGTCTCTTTCAATGCAGCGGCCTTCGACAATAGTGATGTTTTCGGTTATGACAAAACGCCTGAATTCATCGAGAAGCCGGGTTTTGCCTATACCGGGCTCACCGGCAATCAAACAGACGGAGCCTTTTCCCTTACGGGCCAGGCTCAAAGCCTTTTTTAATTGCTTTAGTTCAGGCTCTCTTCCGATAAGCTGCGATGAAAGATGAACAGAGGAATTTGATTCCAGTTCGTCCGGCATAAATTCCGTATCGCCGGAGAGCAGTCGTTTTAAATCGTTTGAAAGCCCGATTGCACTCCGGTAACGGTTATCAGGATCTTGGGCAAGCAACTTCAGTATTATAGTATCAATTATCGGTAAAATTTCAGGAACTATCCGTGAAGGAGGTTCCGGTTTACGGGCTATTTGCTCGTGCAAGAGCATGGAAAGGCTTTCCGTTCGAAATGGATGGTGCCCGGTTAGAAGCTGATAAAATATAATTCCAAGCGAATACAAGTCGCTTCGTTCATCCACATTGCGACGAATCAGGCCGATTTGTTCCGGTGACATATATTGAAAGGTGCCACGGATTTTTTCATCTGACTCAATTGTATTCGGGTCCTTTATTCTGGCAAGGCCAAAATCCAGCAGCTTCATATGTAAATCCGTGTTGCCCACAATCATAATATTGGCAGGTTTCAGATCACAATGAATGATTTTTTTACTATGAACAAGATCAAGAGTATCGGCTATTTGTTTAATAACCGACAGGCGCTCATTTAAGGAGGGATTAAATTCTTCGTTCCATCTGTCAAGGGACTTGCCTTCGACATATTCCATTACAATGTAACATGAAAGCCCGAAAGATCCGTCAATTATTTTTCCGGTATCTAATATTCTGACAATATGTGTATGATTAAGTCGTGAAAGTATTTCAGCTTCAAGGCGTAAACGGTCGATATTCTCCGGCCTGCATTTATGCATCGGCAGAATCTTTATGGCCACGGCTGCGTTATGTTTAATGTCAAGTCCACGAAACACTGCGCCAAAATCGCTTTCTGCGATTTTATCGTATAGTTTGTAACAGCCGTTTATAATATTTTCCGTTAGATCTGTTTTCAAAGCTTTCCTATTTAAACCGGTTTTGATTTGACTCGATTAAGTAAATAGATATAAAAAGAAAGCTACCGAAAGGATTAATATTACATTCTCATTTTCTTTGCAAAAAGAAATTTATCAGAGCCAGTTTCAAAACGCCCCATTTTGGCCGATCTTAAGCGTTGGGCTCAAATTTCGCACGAAGTGACACGTAGTGAAGTATAGCGCTAACCTTTAGCGCTATCCTCGAAATACTAAATGTATTCCTGTGGTTGAAATTTTCGCCCGCCTTGAGCTTGACCAAACTGAAATGTTTTGAAAGTGGCTCTAAGAAATCAGGTTGAAATCCTGCACTTTTATCAAGGGACAATCTGTGACAAACCTTTCTCCCCGAATTTCATGGGAAGAAAAATGGCACAAATACTTATAATAATTACTGCTGAAAATGAAACTGCCGCCCATATCAGTTCGTAAAAGCGAAGAGATCTGTTATGCATTGAGGCCATGAATATATGATATACGGGGCCTGCTTCAAGAACTATTACTGCTGCAATAAACCCTGCGCAAATCATCATAAATAACAGACCGCCAAAACTTGTTACCGATTGTTCGGGATTTTCACACTTAAAGTCAGGGTATGCTGCTCCGAAACCTATTCCTATGGCCACGATTCCAGGAACCATAAGGAATACGGTTATAACAGATAAAAGCATTATAAAAGTGTCCGCTTTTAATATAATGTTTGTTGCCACAATAAGAATCTCGGAAAGAAAGAGCAAAGGGAAAAAATATATGAAAAATTTTATCCAAAGTACCGTTCTGATTTTAACAGGAGATGCTTTCACAAGCCAGAAGGCCTCTTTTTCTGAGCTTACAGCCGGATATGCAAAGCGGCCGGTTATGGCAGTCAGCACAAACATGCAAAGACCCATGTTAAGAAAAGACAAGAGATTTTGAAGATATACTGTTTTGATTGGTGCTTTTTCCAGCGGAAGTACATTAAAATTATAAATATATATTATAATAAGGGCTCCGATTAAAAGTATTTGTGACCATTGAGTCTGGTCCCTGAAAAAGGTTTTTATCTCTTTTACAAGAAATGCTCTGGTCGGGCCTGAAAGAAATTTTGAAAAAGGAAAATGCACAAATTTATATTTATACAACTTGAAAGAAACCGTTTGAGTTTTGGAAAATCCGTTAAAATAAGTAAGATCTGCTATAATTATATTTATCAAAAATATGACAGCAGAAAAGCTCCATGTAAGTCCGGAGTGAAACAGGCTTGCTTTTACAGACCCAAACAGGGCTTGATTTATGCTGTCATAGACCCAGGTGCTTGGAAGAAGAGGTGAGGAAGGAGCTTTTAGATTATTTAGATATACAACAACGGTTGCAAAGGCTTCAGGATCAACAAGCTGCTCCGGTTTTAAAAGCCTTAAAGCTAAAAACAGGATTAAAAAAAGGGCGAACCCCAAAGCCATTGTTATATTTTTCATACGATTTGCTGGAACAATAAAAACTAAAGCCATAACAAGCAAAGAACTTATACCGGATGAAATAAGCGAAATGGATATCAGATTACCGGCAATATTCAGATAAAAAAAAGGTCCGGCCTGGTAAACAATTCCGCAAGCAATAAGTACAGGAAGTATATATAATATTACCATCCATGAGCTGTCTATTGTGCTTTCGAGCCACCTTGCTATAAAAACTTTATAACTTGAAAGCGGCATGGAATGTATAAGGGGAAGATCTCTTGAAAGGTAAAGCTTGGAAAGTGCGGTAAGAATACTGCTGAAAATAAGAAATGAAAAAGAAATCAGAATAAGCATGGATAAGATTTTAAGAATAAGAATATCACCAAGACCTTCAATCCTTTTAAAGTATTTGAGCGTTCTTAATGTAATGACAAAGATGCCGCTCCAAAATATTACTCCTGCCGTTGCAAGAAAAAAAGTGCGGTAAATATCATTTTTAGATTTCTTTGAGATTAAGGGATTTTTAAAAGATAAAAATTTCGGCCTTAAAAGGATTAAGATTTCTTTAATGGATTCATTCATCTTATTCCCCCTCACCCTGACCCTCTCCCGCCAGGGGCGAGGGTAGTAGTATATATAAAATAGTGATAGAGCGACGCGAATCCATACTTCGATATTCCTTATTCGATATTCAATATTCAATATTTCCCGGACAAGCCTTTTTAGTTACGGCTTGTCCGGGTTAGGATGTAAGCTTTATAAACGCATCTTCTAAGTCAGGATCAATAAGCAGAGACTTTTTCTTCAAATCATCAGCAGTACCTATTGCAATTACAACTCCGTTTTTAATGATCCCGATACGGTGGCACACATCTTCTGCGACTTGCAGGGTATGGGTTGACATAAAAATAGTTAGTCCTTTTGTTGCAAGATGTTTCAGCAAATCTTTGACCATTCTTGCGGCAACCGGGTCAAGCCCTACCATAGGTTCATCGATTATTATTACTTCAGGATCATGCAAAAGTGCTGCCGCCATAATAAGTCTTTGTTTCATGCCGTGCGAGTAAGACTCGATAAGTTCATCCGCCCATTTGGTAAGAGAAAACATATCAAGAAGATTATCAGCTTTTTCGGAAAAATGATTATCACTTACACCGTAAAGGTTTCCGATAAATCTTAAAAATTCTTTTCCAGTAAGTTTTTCGTAAAGGTATGGTCTGTCCGGAATAAACCCGATAATTCTTTTTGCTTTTTCAGGTTCATCTTTCATGCTGATTCCGCCTATTTCAATCTGACCCGAAGTAGGCTCCATTATTCCGCCCATCATTTTTATGGTTGTTGTTTTCCCGGCACCATTAGGTCCCAGAAAACCGAAAATTTCGCCTTTGGGAATTGAAAGGCTAAGATCATTTACAGCAATAAATTCGCCATATTTTTTCGTAAGATTTTCAAGAAGTATCATTTGAATTCAATAACCTTTATTTTTATCTTTCCTAATAAGCTTAATATATCAAGCTGCTCTTTAGGTCCTCCTGTTGAAAATCGTATGTGGGTTACATCGGCAGGTATCTGACCAAAAAGAGGATCAATTGCAACCCATCTTCCAAAATACAAACTATTCCATGCGTGGTAATAAAAACCGCCATTTAAATATACTAGTCCTGCTTCTACTCTGGCAGGTATTCCTGCAGCGCGTGAAAGAGCGGCCATTAAAACTGCATGTTCGTTGCAATCCCCCGCTTTATTTTTAAGGGTTGAAACTGCATCAGGCAAAGATATTACCGGTCTTTTTTCGATATTGGAGTTTATCCAGCTTACAAGTTTTTTTGCTTTGATTATCGGCGGATCATCCGGGTTTACAGTTTTTTTGACGATGTTTTCTATCTCTCTGTTATCTGATTGTATGAAGGGCGTGGGCTTAATATAATAATATGAGGCTATATCCGGCACATAGACTTTATATTGTTTTGAAAGATGTTCTATGCTTTCTTTTTTTATGTGTAAAATACCGTTTTTTAATATTTGCCTGTCATCATTTATTTTAACAGAATCAAGCTCAACGCCTTTGATTTGTATTTTAAGGAATTTAAGCTTTTCAGGATTATTTAGTATAATATTTGAAGGTATGGAAACAAGTTTAGTAAGATCATCGCTTGCCGTAACAGGCATACCGTTTAATGCATCATCTTTTGTGGTTTTTTCAAGGCTTATGCCAAGAAATCCTTTTTCCTTTAAGATTTCTCCTTTATCGCTTACCCACAGTATCTGAGTCGTACCTTTAAATGATAGAAAAGTCTTGAATGCCTTATGATTTATCTTTCCAATTTGAATATCTTCTTTTTTTACTATCTTTAAAAGTACCGGTACCTGGCTCATTGAGGCAGGGTCGAAAACATTAAAAGTAAATACTTCTCCTTCTTTTAAGCCTGATGCAAATGCGGCATTTACTAAACCTGCCATTAGATATGGTTTGGTCTTAACAGGAATATCTATTTTTCTTTTATCCCCAAAACTTTGAGTCTGAATGGACAATATATCTTTTTTTGTTTCACCTTTTGCCGCAAAAGCAAACCTGCCGGAATTTATTTCAAAAGCAAACGTCCGCAAAGTAAAGTCCGGGTTTAAGTTCCCAAGAGTTTTAACATATATATCATGAAGCAATCCCATAGTATTAATCTTCATAAAGACATTTTCTTTTATTTCATATCCATTGTCATCTTTTAAAATAATTGTGTGGGAAAAGCCGATTTTATTATTATTTTGAAATATATTCATCCATGTATCTTTTTCAAAAAGTGCAATGGCAGAAGCTGATAATGAATGCTTATGAATGTTTTTTTCGAAAAGGCCAAGCCGTATGGAAAGCAATGATGCAAATACCAGAAACATTGCCAGACCGGTTAAAACAAGATATTTATTTTTATAAAGAGGCATTGATAAAATAATATCACAGCTTGTGCTATTTGGCCAGTTTGTTAAACTGTTGAGCCAGTTTCAAAACGCCCCATTTTGGCCGATCTCTGCGTTGGGCTCAAATTTCAATCCTCGAAATACTAAATGTATTCCTGTGGTTGAAATTTCCCCCCGCCTTGAGCTTGACCAAACTGAAACGTTTTGAAAGTGGCTCTGTTAACATCTTTCTTTTTAAAACAAATAATACTAAAGTGGAAATTGTAATTTATAAAGAATTTTGATAACGGATAAAAAATGTTCAGGAACTATTTTGTTTATTTGTTTACAACTTGTAACTTGATTTAAGAGGATATTAATGTACATAAAAAAAATTATCATAATGATTTTATTTATTATGTCAGTAACATGCAATGTGTTTGCCGATGAAATCCGGCTGAAAAACGGTGACCATATAACCGGCACGATTATTAAATTAGATGCGGAAAAGATGGCATTAAAAACATCTTATGCTGGCGAAATCAGTATTGTTTTTAAAGAAATTGCAGGAATGCGAACAGATTCCCCGATAGATGTAATATTAAGTGATGGTACAAAAGCAAAAGGTATAGTAACTACTGATTCGGATGGAAATATTAATATAAAAACAGAGTTGATAGAAGAACCTATATCAATTGCCCTCATACACATTAAACAAATTAACCCGCCGCCGCCACCTCCTGCTGTAAAACTAAAAGGCAGGCTTAATGTTGGAATTAATATAACGGATGGAAATACCAACACTAAAACATACAATGGTGACGGTGAATTAATTGCAAGAACCAAAGACAATCGTTTCACACTTGGCGGCAGATATAACAGAGCCGAAGATGATGGCGAAACCACAGTAAATAACCAAACCGCTTATATGAAATATGACCACTTTCTTTCCAAAAAATGGTATTTTCTTGCAAATGTTACGGGCACAAAAGATAAATTTAAAGATTTGAATTTAAAAACTTCTCTTGGTGTAGGCATGGGCTATCAATTTATTGAGACAGAAACGACTAATTTGTCTGTTGAGGCCGGGCCGAACTATGTAAACGAAGACTATATCGATGCCGAAGATAAAGATTTTATGTCCGCCCGCTGGGCAATAAACTTTGATCATTATATTTACAAGGATTATACGCAGTTTTTCTGCAATCATGTTGGTTTAATAAGCCTGGAAAATGCAGCGGATGTAAGTATTCAAAGCCAGACCGGATTTCGTTTTAAAATATACAATGGATTTAATGCAACTACTCAGGTAAACTATGACTGGGATAATAATCCTTCACTTGGAACTGAAGGGTCCGATACCACTTATATTTTAAGTCTTGGGTATCAATTTTGAAAGTATGGAGGACAATATGAAAAAAACAATTATTTTGGTTTTTATTATAATTTTTTGTACGTGTCCCGGTTTTGCAGATGAAAAAATATATAAATGGACAGGTGACGACGGGGTCTTGCATTTCAGTGATCAACCCCCGGAGGATGAAGTGGAACAATACGATACGATTAAAGTTGCCAAAGATAAATCATTGCCTGATACAGCAATAAATAATGAATCTGAAGAAACCCTTCGTCCCGGATATAATCAAATGGTTGAAAACGCCAAACAGGAAATGTCGCAATATGAGCAGGAAGAAAGGGTGCTTGAAATAGCTAAGGCGAAAGAGGAAAAAGAAAAAACCGAAGCTGAAAGATTAGCAAAAATTGAGGCAAAACAAAAAATACTCAGGGATAAAATTGATAATATAAAAAAAAGGCCTTTCGATAATAAACAATGGACCCCGGGGTTTAAAAATGCACAGATAAATTTAATGCAAAAGCAAATTGATGAACTTGAAAAGTTAAAATAAATACTATCTGATTTATTAATGAAAAAAGGCGAAGCAAATAATGCCCCGCCTTTGTATAAGTTGCTATAGCGCTTTAAGGAATTGTATTTGAGCCAGTTTCAAAACGCCCCATTTTGGCCGATCTCTGCGTTGGGTTTAAATTTCAATCCTCGAAATACTCAATGTATTCCTGTGGTTGAAATTTTCTCCCGCCTTGAGCTTGACCAAACTGAAACATTTTGAAAGTGGCTCATTTGAATTGGAATATTTATAAGTGGTGGTCCCAGCGGGGTTCGAACCCGCGTTACCGGCGTGAGAGGCCAGCGTCCTAACCACTAGACGATAGGACCATTATTTTAGAATATTGGGATAATTATAGAAAAGGTATTAGCTTGTCAAATGTTATTTTGAAATTATCAGTTACCGGTTTCATTTGAAACGGAATTTTCCGGAGTTTCTAACGGAATTTTTTTCCCCTTTCTGTATCCAATGGCAAAATATATAAGCGGCCCCAAAAAAGGTACGAGAGCTGTGACACCCCAGATAGCCTTTGTGGCGGTACTGCCAAAATTCTTTTTTGAAATATCTATTACAGCCCACCAGGTCAGAAGAAGAAAAACAAGCCCGGTACCAATAATTATTTTCGCCATTTTAAGTTATCCTTTCAGCTTTGCTGTTAGATTAAGTATTGTATTTATATAATAGCTGCTAGGGTTATACTGACGAATTACCCATCGGGCTTTTTTATCTTCTATTCCCTGCCGCCATCCGCTCTTACTAAGAAAGTTTGCGACACTGGCTATTGCATCGGCGTGATTGGTAAGATCCACACTTCCATCCATATTTCCATCTGTTGCGTATCTGATAATGTTGCTTGGAACAAATTGCGGAATCCCAACGGCTCCTGCATAAGAGCCATTTATTGTAAGAGGATTGATTTTCTCTTTTTCCGCATAAATAAGAAAAGACTTAAGTTCATTGTATGCCCAATTCGATTTTCTCATTGCTTTATTTTCAAATTTTTCAAAAGTAAGAATTGTTGAGCCGGAGATATATTCCCAAAACCTTTTTCTTATATTTACATCGAAAAGAGAGGCCATTGTCGAAAGTGTATTTAATACCGGCCGCTTTCCAATAGATTTTCCCAGCTTTGATTCTACAAGAATTATTGCGGTAATAAGTTCCTCTTCAACCCCATATTTTTCTTTAGCTTTAAAAAGCTCCGATTCATATATTTTCATATACAGTTTTGCTCCGGCTATTGATAGAGCTTTGGGGTACTGATTATAATTTACATTGGATTCCTTGTGAACAAAAAAAAGTGATACTCCCTTTGTATCAAAATTTACACGGCCATCATTGTAAATCCGTGCAAGCTTTTTCCTGTCGAATCCATCTGAAACAAGTTTATCCTGAAGCAACTTAAAATTGTAGTTGAAATCTTTGGTTGCCGTTTCTTCGTTTTGTGCGGATAAGGTTATAATGAATAACAAGCACAAAACAAAAATAAACCTTTTAATATATAAGGAAACAATGCCCATTATGAAGTATCCCAGTTCATTTGGCTGAAATTTCAATAAAAGAACGTTTTCTTTCAGTAAATACACAAACTTGTTTATATCCTGCTGAACGAATCAAAGGTAAAACTTTTTCATAATGACGGCCAATATTATCAGGTTCATGCGCATCCGAACCTATTGTTATTCCAACGCCATATTTGCAGCATTTTTTTAAAATATCAATAGAAGGGTAAGCATTTTGCGCAGTGTGGTCGTACCCGCTTGTGTTAACCTCAACAGCAATATTATTTTTTGCTATTTTTTTAATTATTTCATCAAGCTCTTTTTCAAAGCAATCAGGAAGATCCCTGCCGAATTTTTTCATAAGATCGATATGGCATATAAAATCAAAATAATTATTATCTAACATTTTATCAAGATATTCAAAATAAAGCCGGTAAATTTCATTGGTTTCGAGTCCTCCTTTGCTCCAGTCCGATTCGTAGCTTACCACATCCACCCCTTTCGGGAAATGAAGAGAACTTCCTATAACATCAAAAGAAAAAGTCTCTATAATTTTATTAATAAGATCAATATGATCAGGATGATAATCAGTCTCAAGTCCGGCTTTTATGCTTATGACTTCTCTGTAACGGATTTTTAGATTTTGGACAGATTGAAAATAAAACGGTACCTCAGAAGGTGCCATGGATTGTCTGTTTCCAGGCTCGCTTATAGTTAGATGATCAAGAAAACATATTTCATCAAAACCTGACAAAACAGCCTTTTTAATATAAGCCTCCATACCATATTTGGCATGATTGCAAAGCATGGTATGAATATGATAATCAATTTTGCAGGATATATTTGAATTTTCTTGATTCATCAGAAATTGCCATATTTTTTAGTGCAATAGGCAGTTGTTATGTTATATTGTTTTGAAAGTTGCTCGATAGAAATTATTTTCCATCAACAATATAATAACCTAAAACATCTATGGATAATGCGCAAGTTGAAAAAAAACACAAAAACAGTTTATACATGCCAGTCCTGTGGATATCAGGCCCCCAAATGGCTGGGTAAATGCCCGGACTGCGGCCAGTGGCAAAGCTTTGTTGAAGAATATCAAAATGCAAGACCTGCCGGAGTTCCAATAGACGGACTGCTGTCGGTTATGAGAGAGCCGGTTTCTATTGATGATATAGAATTTGAGGGCGAAGAACGCATTCTAACCGGAATAAGCGAGTTTGACCGGGTCCTTGGAGGCGGCATTGTTCCAGGAACAATGATTCTTATCGGCGGAGATCCGGGAATAGGCAAATCAACATTGATGCTGCAGGCTTTTTGCAGCCTAGCCGAAAAAGGTCTTAAAGTCTTATATGTTTCGGGTGAAGAATCGATAAGGCAAATAAGTTTAAGGAGCAAGAGGCTTTCTGCCAAAGCACCCGGACTTCTGGTTGCATCGGAGATTGATATTGAAGCAATTTTATCTATGGTTGGTTCCACAAAGCCCGATGTTCTTGTTATAGATTCGATACAGACGATGTTTTGCCCCGATCTTTCTTCTGCTCCCGGAAGTGTAAGCCAGGTAAGAGAATCTGCAATGAAACTCATGCTTTTGGCCAAAAAAACAAACCTGCCCACATTTCTTGTCGGGCATGTTACAAAAGATGGTGCCATAGCAGGGCCTAAACTTCTCGAGCATATGGTAGATACGGTTTTATATTTTGAGGGTGACCGGAATCATATTTTCAGAATTTTAAGATCAGTAAAAAACAGATTCGGTTCAACAAATGAAATAGGTGTGTTTGAGATGAAGGGAAACGGGCTTGATGAAGTTTTAAATCCTTCTGCCGCTTTTCTATCCGAAAAGCCCCTAAGTTCTCCAGGGTCTGTTGTTACTGCCAGCATGGAAGGTACAAGGCCAATTCTCATCGAGCTTCAGGCCCTTGCGAGCAGCACAAATTTTGGCACTCCCAGAAGGACAATTCTGGGTCTTGATAATAACAGAGTGGCATTACTTGCCGCTGTTATGGAAAAAAAACTGGGGATGCACCTTATGGGCTATGATATTTTCATGAATGTAGCAGGAGGAGTTAAGGTAGATGAACCTGCCGTTGATATGGGAATTATTGCAGCCATTGCCTCAAGCTTTCTGGATCGCCCTGTATCGGACGGGACGGTAGTTTTGGGTGAGGTAGGTTTGACCGGTGAGGTAAGAGCAATAGGTCATGCCGAAACAAGAGTTGCAGAAATTCAGAAAATGGGTTTTAAAAGATGTATTTTACCATATAGCAACCTAAAGCGTATAACCGGAACCGGCACAATAGAACTTTCCGGCATTAATAACATCACAGAAGCTATGGAGGTTTTGTTTTGAACGCAACAGAAACGGTAGAAACGCAATATTTTGAATGCGACAAGGCCTGTAGAGACGCAAAAATTTGGAGACGCAAGATTTTGGAGACGCAAGATTTTACGTCTCTACAGGTCCTCTATGCAAATATTCGTCTGTTCTTGACTTGGAAAGTACTTAAGAGTATATGAAGCGTTTATCCCCTAAGGCAAATAAATGGGAAGATCATTATTCCCGCCTGGCTAAAAAGGAAAATTATCCTGCAAGATCGGTTTATAAACTACAGGAAATTCAAAGCAGATATAAGCTAATAAAAAAAGGGGGCAGGGTTCTTGATCTGGGCTGTTATCCCGGTTCCTGGACTGTTTATGCTTCTTCTCTTGTAGGCGAAAAGGGAATTATAGTAGGAGTCGACTTAAAAAAGCTTGAAACAAATAATTTATCTAATGTCATAGCTTATCAGGCAGATATCCTTGATATAGATGACAAAACTCTTTTAGCAATAGGAAAAGATTTTGATGTTGTAATAAGCGATATGGCACCTGCTACTACTGGAAACAAAAATGTGGATGCTGTAAGGTCTTATGATTTATGTGTAGCGGCATTAGAAATAGCAACAAAAGTTCTTTTGTATAATGGTGCATTTTTATGTAAAATATTTCAGGGCGAAGATTTTAATAATTTTTTGGAAATGGTAAAAGCTGTATTTAAGTCTTATAAAATTTTTAAACCGCAGAGCAGTCGTAAATCCAGCAAAGAAATTTATATAATTGGTTTGGGTAAAAAATAGGAGGTTGGTATGTCAGGTCACAGCAAGTGGTCTTCCATAAAGCACAAAAAAGGCGCGGCAGACGCAAAGCGTGGGAAAGCATTTACTAAGATAATAAAAGAAATTACGGTTGCAGCACGAATGGGGGGAGGAGGCGATCCTAATTCAAACCCAAGACTAAGAACGGCAATGCTTGCTGCAAAGGCAGAAAACATGCCCAAGGAAAACATCGAAAGAGCCATTAAAAAAGGAACGGGCGAACTTGAAGGCGTAAGTTATGAAGAAATCACTTACGAAGGATATGGCCCATCCGGAGCAGCGGTTTTGGTTGAGTCTTTGACGGACAATAAAAACAGGACGGTTGCAGATATACGCCATATTTTCAGCAAAAGCGGTGGAAATCTCGGTGAGAACGGTTGCGTGGGCTGGATGTTTGAAAAAAAGGGGTATATTACTGTATCAAAAGAAAATGTGAGCGAAGAAACTATTATGGAAATCGCACTTGAAGCAGGTGCGGAAGATATAAGAGAAGATGTTGAAGTATTCGAAATTATCACAGCTCCGGATGATTTTGAAACGGTAAAAACCGCTTTAGATAATGCTTCTATCATTTGTGAGGAGTCGGAAATAACCATGCTTCCCAAAACCACAACAAATCTTGAAGGTAAAGATGCGGAAAAAATGATAAGACTTATGGAAACTTTGGAAGACTCTGACGATGTCCAAAAAGTATACACAAATGCGGATATCCCGGAAGACATGACATGAAACCTCGGTGTAATAGCTAATTGACTATTATTTCTTAAGGACATTGCCCATGCTTAAAACAGGAATAATCAAAGATTCTCTTTATCTTGAACATATCGCAGATGATTATCATCCCGAAAGTCATCACCGGCTTGAAGCAATTTATGAAATGCTTGAAGAAAAAGATATGGCGGGAAAGTTTGTCGATATAAAGCCGCGCGATGCCACAAGAGAAGAGCTGGGATATATACACACGCCCGAATACATTTCAAGAGTGGCTTCTACTAAAACAAGGTCAAGAGTAATGCTTGATCCGGATACTTATACTTCTCCAAGATCATGGGAGGCGGCTTCCCGTGCTGCCGGCGGTTTTCTGGAGCTGATAGATAAATTGATGCAAAATAAGATCGATAACGGATTTGCTTTTGTAAGACCTCCGGGTCACCATGCAGAGTATGATCGGGCTATGGGTTTTTGTCTTTTCAATAATGTTGCCATAGGAGCAAAATACGCTATCGAAAAATATAATCTGGAGCGTATTCTTATAATAGACTGGGATATTCATCACGGCAATGGCACTCAGCGATCTTTTTATGATGACCCAAAGGTACTCTATTTTTCCACTCACCAATACCCCTACTATCCTGGAACAGGCGATTTGAATGAGTTGGGAGATGGTAAAGGAGAAGGGTTTAATATAAATGTACCCCTTTCGCCGGGTGCCGGTGATGATGAATATGCCGAAATTTTTTTAGATATTTTAAAGCCGATCACCCTGGAATACAAGCCTCAGTTAATACTGGTTTCTGCGGGATTTGACACTTACTTTGATGACCCGCTTGGAGGAATGAGAGTTACCCCCCAAGGTTTTGCCCACCTTGCAAAAATTATATTAGAGCTTGCCGAAAAAGTCTGTGAAGGAAAAGCGCTTTTCATACTGGAAGGCGGTTACAATCTTAATGGCCTTCGTGACTCGGTAAAGGCTGTATTGATAGAGCTTCTGGGCGAAAACAGTCTTTTTAAAGGAAGGGCTTTACTTGATGAAAAAATCGATAGCAATGCAATATCCTCAAGGATCAAACAGGTCAAAATTGCTATTAAGCCTTTTTGGCCCGACATTATTTAAAGATTTTGTAAAAAGCTCCTAAACCGTTATGTAGTATAACCACATTTGGAATTTACCTGAAACCAAAAAGCGTAAACCATGTACCCGGTCTAAAATGTAATCGATGTTATTGCTGCACACTACTCTCAAATTCCCCCTTATAAAAGGGGGACAAAGGGGGTTGTATAAAATTGAAAGTACTACCAATAAAACTCTGCTACTAAACAACCCCCTACACCCCTTTGTTAAGGGGGAATTTAAAGACTTTCCTTTCTTCTTGCGAAAATAGTCAGAGTGAGGGGAATACAAACAGTGTTACTAAGGTTATCTGTTGGAATCAATTGAATTACTATACAGCAAAAAACCATCCTCCGGTTTAATTTTGGCTTTGATGAATCCGGTTATATACGATCATGCGGTAAATGATTGCCATCTGATCGAAACGCATGCCTCATGGATTATCCTCACAGGAGATTTTGCTTATAAAATCAAAAAGCCTGTTAACCTCGGTTTTCTTGATTTTTCTACCCTTGAAAAAAGGCATTTTCTTTGTAAAGAAGAACTTCGCCTAAACCAAAGACTTGCACCGCAAATGTATCTGGAGCTTGTAACTATTACTGGTACACCGGAAAAACCTGTTTTAAATGGAACAGGAAAGCCTGTTGAGTTTGCTGTAAGAATGCTTCAGTTTCCGCAGGAAGTGCAACTTGATCGCATGCTGGCAAGCGGTGAAATCGGAACTTTTCATATTGATACCATTGCCCGCTTGGTTGCTGATTTTCACAAAAAGACAATGGTTGCCTCAAAAGACAGTACTTACGGAGACCCGGAACACATCAGAAAACCTGTTGAAAATAATTTTATTCAAATTAATAAAAATAGAAAAAAGGCTGAACATCCCCTGAGCAATGAATTGGAAGCCTGGTGTAAATCCTTTTTTGATGAGCTTAAGCCTGTTTTTATAAAGCGCAAAGCCGAAGGATTTATCCGTGAATGTCACGGAGATATGCATTTAAGAAACATCGCCTGGATAAATAATACACCTGTAGTATTTGATTGCATAGAATTTGATCCGGACCTTAGGTGGATTGATGTGATAAGTGAAATTGCATTTCTTGTCATGGATTTTGAGGCACGTATGCATCCTCAACTATCAAGACGCTTTTTGAACGTTTACCTGGAAGAAAGCGGAGATTATGCAGGTGTTAGGGTTTTGCCATTTTATCTGGTTTACAGAGCGCTTGTGCGTACCAAAATAGCTGCAATAAGGGCCGGGCAACAGGATATCAGCGAAGAAGAAAAAGCAGAAGCCGAAAAAGAGTTCTTCAATTATCTCCAACTTGCAAAGAGTTCTTCTAAAATATCTGCTCCTAAACTTATAATCACCCGCGGACTGTCAGCATCGGGTAAAAGCACGATAACTATGCAACTACTTGAGCAAATGGATGCAATCCGCATACGTTCAGATGTTGAACGCAAAAGAATCTTTGGGATAAGCCGGAAAGAAAGCATTGAGACAACTTACTGTCAAAATATATATAGTCCTGAGGCGACAAAAAAGACTTATGATAAACTTGCCGGGCTTGCAGAAAAGATATTGGATACCGGTTATCCGGTGATTGTTGATGCGGCATTTCTTAAATTTGAAGAACGTGGGAAATTTAGAGAATTGGCGGAAGCAAAGAAAGTACCGTTTATCATTCTCGAATTCTTAGCCACACATGATACTTTACGTCAGCGAATAATAAAGCGTGAAAAAAATGTATCTGATGCCGACCTTTCAGTATTGGAACAACAGATTGCAAAATGGCAGCCGCTTGACAAAAGAGAAAAAGATCGGGCAATTACTATAGATACCGAAACTCCTGTTGATATCATGCTGCTCGCAGAAAAGGTAAAGGACTTTTATTAAAGGCTTTTCTTCTTATTTCATTACTCCGGATATATTTGCAATTATTTCAGACGCAGCGCCACTTTTCCAAAAATATAAACCTGCACCAAGAACTATGAACGCTATGACATAGAACACACGATTCTCACCAATACTTGCAGTGAATACTTTTGTTAAATTATAGATCATCAGGAATACTACTATTGCTGTAATTATATTTACGGTATTAATATATTCCATGCGTAGCTCCTTGTTATAATATATTTTATTCATTATTCTCAGTTCTCATATAATAGGGTAAATGCGGACAAACCCCGGCCAAATGAGAGCAGAAGAATTATTCTCCGGTAATAAGCAAGAAGTATTTAGAGCCAAAGTCAAAAAAGTTTATTCAAAACCTGGCCTGTTATAACCTTTGGATAGAAATATGTTGATTTTCTCGGCATAATCAGGCCTTCCCCGGCAATTCTTTGTACCTGTTCTATCTTTGTGGGATTTAATATAAAAGCAATATCGTATTTGCCGGAAATTGTTTTTTCCATTGCTTCTTTATCGGAGCTTGAATAAGAAATAAGATTTTCATTATCTAAACCTGTTTGATCAAATCCAAGGACTTCGGTAAGAATAAGCCTTGTAAGTACTGTTACATCAAGATCCATAAGAGATTCGGATAATTCATCTCCAAACAATTTCTTCATAATTCCCGTTTTAGTAGAGAGAATGTAAAAATCATTACTGCTTTTCAGAAGTACTCCGATTTTATTTTTTGGCTCTTCCGATCTTAGTGATGAGATAAATTGATCTTTTGCTTTTTCAATATCATTAGTATCGGTTGCAATTGTTGTAATATCAAAATACTCCGAGGCCTTTTGCACAAAGCCGGAAAGGGTTTTAGCATCTACGCCGCTTAACAAACGGTGAGCCGGCAGTATAATCATTCCGGGATCTTCCATACTACAGATAAACATCATTATAAAATTGGCAGGATGTGTTGGTGAAAACTCAGGATTGTTTTTTGATACCCACTCCTTGTAGTTTAAAGCAGTTTCATACCGGTGGTGTCCATCGGCAATATAAAGAATTTTATCATTAAAGGCTGATGTAATACTTTCCTGTATATTAGCATCGGTTATTTTCCAAAGTCTTTGACGGTGACCTTTGCCATCTGTGAAATCAAAATCTGCAGAGCTTTCGGAAGCTTTCTTTTCTATAATATTAAGGGCGTCAATTTTACCTGAATACAGGGAAAAAATCGGGCTGAAATTGGCATGACAGGCTTTCATAAGTTTTAGTCGTTCCGACTTGGTCTTTGAATAAGTTTTCTCGTGAGGAAGGATAATTCCCTTTTCGAAAGGCTCAAGACCAACTAAGGCTGTAAGACCAAAACGCCTGAACATTTTGCCTTCAACCATAAAATCAACAGCAGTAAGATAATAAGCAGGACTTTTATCTGTAATAAGAGTTTCTTCTAAAAGCCAATTGTTAAAAAAAGCCGCTGCCCTTGTATAGCGGCTATTTTCTTCATTATCTTCCTTTGTTTCAGTGCCCAGAATAAGGCGGATTATGTTTTGAGGATGTTTGTTATGAAAATTTATCTGTTCTTCTTTAGAAATAACATCATACGGAGGTGTTGTAACATCTGCCAAATCGCCGATCTTTTCCGGGTTGTAAAGAATCCCACTGAAAGGGATTACATTTGCCATTTTTATTTTTCCTTCCCTGTTGATTGATAAAAGAATTTACGGAACTGATACTAGAAAGAATCTGACTGTTCAAGCAAAAGATTTTCAAAATATGCCGGTGAGATAAAAAAAGGAGTATTATTTTTTGATAATTAACCATATACCTCCTTGTTCTGCAATTTTGCATTTGCTTGTTAATTCCGAATCTTTTACAATCTTTTCCAGTTCTTTTATGCTGATCCTTCGTCTTCCCAAATTATCATTTAATCTGCGGGATTCATCAGCAATTTCGTCTATTATCTTTTGCGGAGTGTCTTTTCCGAATCCACCGCCCACAAAGGCCATGCCTCCGGGTTTTAAAATGCGAAATATTTCACCAAGAAAGTTATTCTTTTCATTTAAGAAAAAAAAGGCTCCTCTTAATATTACCAAATCAAATTGAGCATCATCAAAGTCAAGGTGATTGAACTCCGTTTGCTTAAAGTTTATTTTATGGCAGCAGCCGGAAATTGAAATCTCCTGTTTTAAATATTTCAGCACTTCCTTTGAATTATCTGCAATTGTTATATTAAATTCAGGGTATAATTTTAATAGCTCAACCGAAATACCACCTGAAAAAGGGCCGAGTTCCAAAACTTCTCCACTGTTTTTCAGATAGCTTTCCATTAGTTGTGAAACAAGGTATGGATATATATTTATCCAAAGGTCGTTTACCTGCTTAAGTTCATTAATATCCATATGAAATATATATGGATATTAGTATATTATGTCAATAAGAAACCGGTTCCGGAGTCCAAGGATACGATTCCCATATAGAATTATAAAATTACTGCAATTTTATAATTTCTTGTTGATAAATCTAACTAACTGCTATAATTTAATTTTGATTACTTGCCCTGTTAGAGAGCGATGAGAATTGAACATTTCAAAGGCATTGAGGCCTGGCAACCGGCTTGTGAATTTACTCAAAACGTTTACCCATATGACTCCGGTATTTATATATGAAGGGTTCAACGCAATCAACCGTGAACCGTGAACCTTGAACCGTGAACTTTGAACCGTGAACCGTGAACTTTGAACTTTGAACCTTGAACCTTGAACCGTGAACTTTGAACTTTGAACCTTGAACCTTGAACTTTGAACCTTGAACCCAATAACCTGAATAATAACTATGTATAATTATTTTTCATTTTTTTCAACAATCGGGTGGCAGGATGTAGTTGATATTATATTAAACAGCTACATCCTGTTCAGATTCTATATCCTTTTTCGAGGAACAAACGTTTTTCGGGTTCTTATAGTAATAGCCTTTCTCTGGTTTTTCCAGAGGATAGCTTTTTCTTTAGAACTTATAATAACTAGTTGGGCTCTTCAGGGCATTACCGCTGTTGCAGCGCTTATAATTATAGTTGTTTTTAGAAATGAAATCAGAACTGTATTGCAGGCAAAAAATTTAAAGTCATTTTTATGGGGTTTTCCACAAAAAACATCTATAACACCTGTCGAAATAATTTCAGAAAGCGCTTTTGAACTGGCTAATAAACGTATAGGAGCACTGCTGGTATTTCCTGCAAAAGACGATCTGGAAGAATATGTAAAAGGCGGTTTATCATGGCGCGGGGTTATTTCCAAAGAAATGATAATGAGCATTTTCTGGCCCAACAACCCTGTGCATGATGGTGCTGCAATACTCAGAAAAGATAGAGTTGCAGAGGTATCCTGCATTCTCCCTCTTTCACACAAAAATAATCTTCCTTCACATTATGGAACAAGGCACAGAGCAGCACTTGGACTGGCTGAAGCTACCGACGCAATGGTTATAGCCGTTTCCGAAGAAAGGGGCACGGTTTCCGTAGCTAAAGATTCCGGAATACATCGCGTTAATCGAAAAAAGGATCTTGAGCGTATGCTTATGGAGCATATGGGCGACGCTCCAAAACCTGATAATGATAAGCGCAAGGAAAAACTTGAAATATTCTTTGCAGCTCTTGTTTCATTTCTTTTTATTGTGGGAGTATGGTTTAGTTTCTCAAGAGGTTTGGAAGCCCTTATTAATATTGAAGTGCCTGTTGAATATATGAATCGCGATTCAGAATTGGAAATTATGGATACGTCGGCAAATTCTGTTATTCTCAACATGGGGGGTTCGGATTCTCTGATTAAATCAATCCGGCCTGAACAATTAAAAGTCAGAATAGATCTGGCAAAAGCAGCTGCCGGAAAAAGCTCTTACCTGCTAACAGATAAAAACGTAACTCTTCCGCCTGGAATAGTACTGAAAAAAATTAATCCATCAGCCATTAAAGTTACACTTGGAGCTTCTGCAATAAAAGAATTACCGGTAAAGGTTGTTTGGGCAGGAAAACTTCCGAGTAACTTAATGCTTGATAATGTCAAAATTATTCCGGATAAAGTCAAGGTGGTGGGTGTAAGGCGTACTCTGGATGGGATTAAAACTGCAAATACGTATAAGGTTTATCTTAACAATATTAATGAATCAGGAGCAACTACCGTTAAACTTGCTCTTAGTCCACCCTCTCTAAAAATTGCGCCAGGCTCAAATGATATGGTTACCGTGGAATATACTGTCAAAACAAAATAAATCAAAATGTTATATTGTTATCAATAACCGAATTCCTTTCCACTAGTACAGGTGTATTACTTGTATTGTTTATTGATATATTACCAGTAATTTTTACATCTTTTTCAAAAAAAACATCCCCAAGTATTGACAAAGATTCACATTCTACTAAGGAGGGTACTCCTTCTTTAAATCTGTCATCAAATTGATCTATTTTGCCATAATACCTGGAATCAAGGTTTATTCGAATTTCAGGAAGTTTTCTTTCAGGGTTATAAACTAGTTTTTCATCTCTGATCATATAGCAATCAGATCGTACCGCAAGCAGGTCACTGCATTTTTTAACAGGAAAAAATCTTGTCCTCGGAACCCTTACTGCATTTGCTCCGTCAAAAAGAGAAATTGCAGAACCCATAGCGGTTTCTATCTGATATACTTCAGGACTGGTCTCGTTTCTTGGATCCAAAGTTTTCGGGTTCAAGATTAACGGAAGATAAACAAATCCTTTTTCTCTAATAAGTTCTTTCAAATATACTATGTTTATCCAGATATTGTTTGTATTAAAAAAACTGTAACAACTTATGTCTCTAAAAGCATCCAACTCACTATCAATACATTGTGCCGCCTCGCGCAAAATAAGATGACCGTTTTTGTGTCTTGCGATGTGCCCGCCTTTTAAATCAGATTGGGTTCTGTCTGATACTTCCATCAAAAAAGGGAAATTGTTTTGAGCAAAATAGCCCAAAATAGCTTCATCAACTGTAGCTCCCAGGTTATCGGAATTTGAGATAAAAGCGTATTTTACTCCTTGCATGATTAGTTGTTCAAGCACTCCTGAAGTATAAAGAGCGGCATAAATATCTCCATGGCCGGGCGGGTTCCATTCCATTTTGGCGTTTTCCGGCCAAACCGCAGGGCCAAAGCTATTGCGAAGTATTTTTGGGTACTTATGCTGAAGAAACATAATGGGCAAGACAGGTAAATCCATTTTCTGTAAAGCATCAGATGTATCTTTATCGGTTCCGAAACTGTTCATAAAAGCAAGTTTTATATTACTTTTTTCAGCTTGCTGTACTATTATGTCAAGGAATGTTTTTCCTTCTCTTACTTTAATAAGTGATTTGGCTTTGCTTAAGCCCATACTTGTTCCCAGGCCACCGTTTAACACTATCCTGACAGTATTGTTTATCGCTTTTTTCCCCGAAACCGAATATCCGGATAAATCATTTGAATAAACGATTTCATTTTCCCTCATACATTCAATATCTTTGTCATATATTATACCTGTTTCACCATTTATAACTTTATGGTAATAATACAAAAAGCTATCAACAACCATCCGGGGTAGTTTTTCGTTTTCTAATTTTTCGATAAAAGATGCGATATGGTTTTGTGTGTCAGGAATTTTCACCTATCTTCTCCATAAGTTTCTACAAGTTATACTTGTCATGAACTTTAAGAGGCAATTGCTTGATCAATCCACCCCATAGTATCTTTTTCTTTTCCATACTGAATACCTGTTAAAGCTTTAAACAGCTTATTGGCTATAGGGCCGACTTTCCCATCCGAAACCGTGATAATTTTATCTCCATATTTTAGCTCTCCGACAGGAGAAATTACTGCTGCGGTTCCGGAACCGAACACTTCTTTAAGTTTTCCCGCGGTATGAGCTTCCATGACCTCATCAATACTTATCTGGCGCTCAACCGTTTTAATTCCCCAGGATTTGGCAAGAGCAATAACCGAATCCCTGGTGATTCCTGAAAGAATGCTGCCGTTTAAAGCAGGTGTTATTATTTCATCATCAATCACAAAAAAGATATTCATAGAACCAACTTCTTCAATATATTTCTGCTTAATGCCGTCCAGCCATAAAACCTGGGTATAGCCTTCTTTATGGGCTGCTTCGCCTGCATAAAGACTTGCTGCATAGTTTGCGGAAGCTTTTGCTTCGCCCAGACCACCGCGAACAGCTCTGACATGATCTTTGCTGACAAGGATTTTAACAGGGTTAAAACCTGCCGAATAGTAAGCACCTACAGGTGAAAGAATAATAAATAAACGATAGGTATAAGATGCCCGCACTCCCAGAAAAGGATCCATAGCAATAATTGTAGGTCTTATATACAAAGAAGTGCCGGGAGCATCCGGAACCCAATGCTTTTCAATGTTTAATAATTGCTTAAGTGAATCCAGAAGAAATTCTTCATCAACTTCAGGTATGCAAAGAAGCCTGCATGATTTATTGAAGCGTTTAAAATTATCTTTTGGCCTGAAAAGCAAAATTGAACCGCTATCGGTACGATAAGCTTTTAAGCCCTCAAATATGGATTGGCCGTAATGAAGCACCATTGTTGATGGGTCCATATTAATCGGCGCATAAGGTTCTATCCTTGGGTTATGCCATCCTTTTTCAGGACTATAATCCATGTTAAACATATGATCGGTAAATATTGTTCCAAAACTAAGAGCAGAGCTGTCGGGAATCGGCTTTTTTTTCTCTGCTATTTTTATAGATAGTTGCATTTAAACCTCCAATAATACGATATATTAAATCAAATACAAAGGCTAAAAGCTTGTCTGTATTCAGTTTGTGCTTTATCAGATATCCGGTTTGCCCAATTGTCAACCATAAAAACTGGTGCTTTTTAATCCAAATATCTTAACTTGTTGATACAGCAAGATTATGCTTTAAATCAAGAACTAAGTTTATCCAATAAGCACATTTGCCTGTAAATTAATAAATATTGCATCATCATAGCTTGATGGGCTCATAGAATATATGTATAAATCCAATATGGAAAGATAGACGATTTTTGTTTTGCTTAAGGTATGCAACCTGCCTCTTTCTTCAAGAGAGCTTTGAAAAGCTGATTATTGGTTTTTTACTTTCGAAATGAGGAAGGGGTATTTTGATTTTGAAAATATCAAACGCCTTGACAGGTTAGCCTTATAAGGTTAGTTAGACTAAAAAATAAGCATAAATCTGTTTTTACAAAATAAATATTGATTTCGTATTATTAAGGATACAACTCGATGGATACAGAAAACAACATGGAAAGCATAGATCCTGTCAAGTACAGCCTGGACAGCAAATTTCAATTCAGATGCCACAGCAAGCTTGAATGTTTTACCAAATGCTGTAGAGGTATAACTATTATTTTAACACCTTATGATATAATAAAACTGAAAGACATTCTTTCTCTTTCTTCAGAGGAATTTTTGGCAATATATACAGAGCCACAGCTTCTTGAAAAAACTGATTTGCCTATTGTAACTCTAAAGCTTCTTGATGATGAACAGAAATCCTGCCCATTTGTAAGAGATGACGGGTGCCTTGTATACACACACAGGCCCACTGCATGCCGGTATTATCCTGTGGGAGTGGCCTCTCTTAATTTTAAAGAAGATTCTGATGAAGACGGATTCTATTTTTTTGTAAAGGAACCGCACTGTTTGGGGTTTGAGGAAGAGAAGGAATGGACAATTGCAGATTGGCGTATTGATCAGGGAGTTGATATACATGATAAAATCAATGCCGGATGGGCTGATTTAATAGTAAAGAAAAGATCATTTCCGAAAAACATCATGCTTACGGAAAAAACCAAAAGCATGTTTTTTACCGCATGCTATGATGTTGATAAATTCAGGAGGTTTATTTTCGAAAGCTCATTTTTGACCCTTTACAAAATTGATGATGCAACTGCTGAAAAAATCAAAAAAGATGATGTAGCACTTATTGAGTTTGCATGCGGCTGGCTTGACTCAATCTTGTTTAAAGGTGAAAAGTTCAAGACAAATGAAGAAGAAGTGGCACGAAGAGCAAAAAAATAATTATTTTTGCTGCAATCATTGATAATGATGGACTCTCAATGAGTCCATCAAATAGTCAATAATATTTATAGCTAGTAACTTTGATAACAAAGGTCTTTAGCAACCGCATTATCTTTAAGTCTTTTCTCTATATTGATATCAAAAAACTCTTCTACCGGCTTAAATATTTCCGGATTATTGGTTTGTATATTGCGTAATATCCCAATAACCTTCTCAAACCCGTTTAAGGTCAATTTCCCCAAAGGCCTCCTGCAACCTCCGGAAGGCATTCCAAGGATTGTCATTGCAGCCTTGATGGCAAGGGGGTTTCTTGCTCTGCAAACTACATCTCCGTAAGGAGTCTTTTCAGTAGTTTTGACTGTAACAAGTTCAAATAAAGGATCAAGAGCAGTCTTTATTTTCTTTGCTTCAGCCTTATTGCCTTGAATCAAAGCTTTTACCATTAAAACAACAGCTTTTGGTGCAATATTGGATATAACGGAAATAACCCCAGCCGCATTTATTTCCGGATCAGTCATCATATCATAAGTTAAACCATCATCGCCGGAAAGTATTTTATAATCAGCTCCGCAACACTTTCTTGTTTTTTTCATATTATCCAAATTGCCTGTTGCTTCTTTTACTGTGTTGACATTACTGTGTTCCCTGAAAAGAATTGCTAAATCTTCGGGCAGCAACTGGGCCCCGGTTCTTCCAGGAATTACATATGGTATAATATCTATATCAGGAAAAGCGGAAGCAACAGGTTCTATATATTCTTTGCGTATTTCAAGAGAGCTGGGTCCATTGTAATAAGGGTCAACAAGCAATACGGCATCAACTCCGACATTTGCGGCATGCTTTGTTGCAGCAAGGGCCTCTTTTGTATTATTGCTGCCGGTCCCGGCAATACACATACATTTGCCTTTGGATTTTTTTGTAACTTTTTCTATAATTCCGTTGTGCTCATCCCATGTCAGAGTTGGGCTTTCGCCTGTTGTCCCAACGGCTAAAATTCCTGTTATTCCATTTGTAATCTGGAAATCAATAAGTGTTGAAAGACCCTCATAATCTACAGAATCATTTGTAAATGGTGTCACAAGGGCGGTAAAGCATCCGGTAATCATAAAATCCCCTTCATTTCTGTTATTCATAATGTCTGTTTGCCTTTTTACTTGACAATCTTCTTGACAATCTTACTGTTGCATAATAACCCCTAATAAAAAAATCTCAAGGATATAATTATGGTACAAGCAAAAAATGTAGAAGAATATATTGATATGCAGAGAGCGGCTATCGCATCAAACCCTGAATGCGGGACGTCTCATTACAATCTTGCTGTAGCTTTGATCGGGCAAAAAAAATATGACGAGGCAGAGGCAGAGCTGCAAGAAGCTATTGGTTGCAGCCCCAGTCTGGCTGAAGCCTATGTGCAGCTTGGAGGTATTTGCTTGCAGCGTGGCGATCTTGACGGTTGCCTGCATTATAACACTCAGTCAATAAATTCACGGGCAGGCTTTTCCGAAGGTTATGGAAATATAGGTTTTATTCATCTCCAGAAAGGTGACCTTGATAAAGCTATCGCAGCTTTAAAAAAGGCTATTATATATAACTCGAATTTTTTACAGGCATATACAACACTTGCTAATGCCTACCTTATGAAAGGCCTTGTTTTAGAAAGCATAGCAGCAAGTCTGAAAGCTCTTGAAATTGAGCCGGATTTTGCGATCGCCCATAATAACCTCGCAATATCTTATATGCAAAATGATCAATTTGATAAAGCTATTGAACATATTGATATAGCAATAAAACTTGGATATGCTGTGGCACCGGAAATTATAAAGGAACTTGAACAATACAGGTAGCCACCCATTGTCGAAAAGTTTAAATCCACTAGAGCCACTTCCAAAACGTTTCAGTTTGGTCAAGCTCAAGGCGGGAGAAAATTTCAACCACAGGAATACATCGGGTATTTCGAGGATTGGAATTTGAGCCCAACGCAGAGATCGGCCAAAATGGGCCGTTTTGAAACTGGCTCACCAGTTAAGTTTTTCCTGACCGGTCAGGAAAAACTTATCAACCCTGACAGCGAGCTCTGGAATACGCCGCTGCCTTCAAACAGAAAAAATACACAAGTAAAATCGAGTGAAGATAATCCCGATACTATTACTTATGGAGATTATTTTGAAGCTGCTGCTGCTTTTATTAAAAAAAATAACTATGAAATTATATTAAATGCTTTGTCTTATTCAAAACAGGAGATATGTCTTGAGCAAATAGATGAGATACAGATTTTACTTGTAAAGCATGGTCAGTTTTATCATCCGGCAAAGGTTGTAGCCGTTGCACTCAATTCCAAAATCCCCTTTGTTTTAAATGTTGCCGTATCACAAGACGGTATCAAATGTTCCGAAAATGAGTATTTGACTTTACAAAGGCTTCATCAAGAAATACCCAATGATTTGATTCCATTTGTGTATGGATATGGCAGTATTATATCAAAAAGGAATAAT
Organism: Pseudomonadota bacterium; assembly: GCA_018817425.1. Taxonomy (NCBI): domain Bacteria; kingdom Pseudomonadati; phylum Pseudomonadota; species Pseudomonadota bacterium. The sequence continues at coordinate 21,858 of JAHITX010000094.1, read as the reverse complement.
CTTCCTATCAGTATGTTTCTCGCCCGGTGGTTTGAAGGATATAATGAATTTCATATTTCAAAGGACCCCGCAGACGGTAGAAATAAAATAATTGTGTGGGATCATATCAATGGCAATGTGTTTATATCAGATGATCATGCCACAGAAATATACCGGCAGGCTGCCATGATAATGACTTTTTTTTATAACATTTTTACATTTGAGCAGATATTTCCATGGCATCATGCGGCTGGAGATTTTGTAGTAAAGATTACAGATAACAAACCTGATGTAAAACTTATAACCGTCAGACAATATACTTCTTTATACGCAATAGAGAATATGACTGATTGTTTGCTTGCAGATTCTAATGAGGTTTTTGAAGGATTACTGATGTTTCTTGCAGTACTTTCAATAAGGATGCGTCTTGATAGGTTAGATGGAACAGGTAATATAGTCTGGGCTGATAATAAAGCGGTCGAAGGAACAATAAAAGGCTTTATGGATGGGATACTTATAAAAATTGAATCAAATAAGATTCCAGGTGATTTTAATCATAATCTTATAGATTATCTCTTATCCTATTCTAAAGATCAATTGATGGAGCTATTAACTATTGTTGTAAATTCATTTAACCAATCAGCACCGGATATCATGGTTATAAACAAAAACTTGCCCAGACATTCCGGGGAATTATATGAGGCAATAAGAAATTTTTTAGCTGTATCCTGACATTCCTTTTTTATTGACAAGGAAAAATAATAATTTTATACGATAAACTCCTTCGGAATAATGATTTTAAAAAGAATATTTTATAAAATAATATAAATGTGCTAGAGCGAGGGGAGGTGAACGCGGAAGCTTTGGTTATATAATTTGTTGTTCTTTGCTTGTATACTTAGTCATAATAATAACATGGAGGTAAAACAATGAAACATAAGACCCCTTTGTTGGATCAGCTTGAAAGCGGGCCATGGCCTAGCTTTGTATCTGATTTAAAGCAAGAGGCAGATGTAAGAGCTAAAAATGCAAAAGGTATAGAATACCAGATCCCAACAGATGTATGTGAAGATCTCCTGGGAATATTGGAACTTTCTTTTAAACATGGAAGAACTCACTGGAAACATGGTGGAATCGTTGGTGTTTTTGGTTACGGTGGTGGTGTTATCGGAAGATATTGTGACCAACCCGAAAAATTTCCGGGTGTAGCACATTTTCACACTGTTCGTGTAAGCCAGCCGGCCGGTAAGTTCTATTCAACAAAATATTTAAAGCAACTTTGCGATCTGTGGGAAATGCGTGGAAGTGGTATTACTAATATGCACGGATCAACAGGTGATATAGTCTGGATCGGCACAACAACTCCACAGCTTGAAGAAATATTTTTTGAATTGACCCATAACCTTAATCAGGATCTGGGCGGTTCAGGTTCAAACTTAAGAACTCCTTCAGATTGTATAGGTACAGCACGATGCGAGTATGCATGTTATGATACTCAGCACTTATGTCATACTTTTACAAATGAATATCAGGACGAACTTCATCGTCCTGCTTTTCCATATAAATTTAAATTTAAATTTGACGGCTGTCCAAACTGCTGCGTTGCTTCAATAGCACGCTCTGACATGTCTTTTATTGGTACATGGCGTGATGAAATCAGGATTGATCAGAAGGAAGTTAAAGCCTATGTCGGTGGCGAATATCCACCTAATGGTGGCGCTCATTCGGGACGCGACTGGGGCAAATTTGACATTCAGAAGGAAGTAGTTGGTCTCTGCCCGACAGGCTGCATGCGTTATGAAGGCGATAAGCTTGAAATCAACGACAAAGAATGCACAAGATGCATGCATTGCATCAACGTTATGCCTCGTGCTTTAAGAATCGGTAACGACAGAGGCCTTTCAATACTTGTTGGAGCTAAGGCCCCGATCCTTGATGGTGCTCAGATGGGTTCTTTGCTTGTTCCATTTATTAAAGCTGAAGATCCTTATGATGAAATCAAAGAAGTTGTCGAAGCTGTTTGGGATTGGTGGATGGAAGAAGGGAAAAACCGTGAAAGACTTGGCGAGCTGATTAAACGCCAGGGTTTCCAGAAACTTCTTGAAATGACAAACATAACACCGATGCCGCAGCATGTTCAAGAGCCCAGATCCAATCCTTACATCTTCTGGAAAGAAGACGAAGTTGAGGGCGGCTTTTCACGTGACATTAACGAATTCAGAAAACATCATCAGAGATAGGGGGTAAAGACAATGGCATTTATATCCTCGGGATACAATCCAGCAAAACCGATGGAAAACAGAATAACTGACATCGGTCCGAGACAATATGATGAGTTCTATCATCCGATCATTGCTAAAAACAAAGGCCAATGGCTGTATCATGAAATTCTTGAGCCGGGTGTTTTAGTTCACGTTTCAGAAACAGGTGATAAATTATTTACAGTAAGAGTAGGTGGTTGCCGTCTTATGAGTTGTACTCATATTCGTGAAATCTGTGAAATTGCGGATAAGCATTGCGGTGGACATTTACGGTTTACTACAAGAAACAATATAGAATTTTTCACAGACAGCTTAGAAGGTGTTGCTGCTTTGAAAAAAGACCTTGAAAGCAGAAAATTTGACGGCGGAAGTTTCAAATTTCCTGTGGGCGGCACAGGCGCCGGAATAACCAATATAGTTCATACACAGGGATGGATTCATTGCCATACCCCTGCAACCGATGCTTCAGGGCCGGTAAAAGCAACTATGGATGTTCTTTTCGACGATTTCAAAAGCATGAGAATGCCTGCACATCTGCGTGTTTCTCTTGCCTGCTGTCTTAACATGTGCGGCGCTGTTCATTGCTCTGATATCGCTATTCTCGGATATCACCGCAAACCTCCGCTTCTGGATCATGAATATCTGGACAAGATGTGTGAAATTCCTCTTGCAATTGCCTCATGTCCCACAGCAGCCATCAAACCTGCAAAAGTAGAAGTTAATGGAGCAAAACTTAACAGTGTTGCAGTAAACAATGAAAGATGTATGTTCTGTGGTAACTGCTATACAATGTGCCCCTCCATGCCTCTTGCTGATGATGTCGGCGACGGTATAGTAATCATGGCCGGTGGTAAGGTTTCCAACAGGATAAGCACTCCAAAGTTTTCAAAGGTTGTAGTTGCTTTTCTTCCCAATGAGGCTCCGCGTTGGCCCCAGACAACAGCTGTAATTAAGAAGATAGTAGAAACTTATGCCAATGACGCAAACAAATATGAGCGTCTTGGAGAATGGGCAGAAAGAATCGGATGGGAAAGATTTTTTGATAAATGTGAAATTCCGTTTACTCATCATCTCATCGATGATTTCCGTGATCCGGCTTATTTTACATGGCGTCAGACAACACAATTTAAGTTCTAGTCGTTTTTAACATATAACCGGGGTATTTATTGCCCCGGTTTATACTATTTGTGAGGCCATAAAATGGATGAAGAAGCTTTAAAAAAGACAATAGTTGAAACTCTTCAAGGCAAAAAAGGAAAATCCAAATTTTATCTTAAGGATTTCTACGCAATGGCTCCTGAAGAAAAACCAAGAGCTGTAAAAAATCTGGTAAATAAAATGGTTGGCGAAGGGACACTTGAATACTGGTCAAGCGGAAGTACTACTTTGATTGGTCTCAAAGGTGTAGGCAAACAAGCTCACGCTGAAGACGAAGATTAATTTTATTAATTAATGCCGGATAATATGGTTTTCCCAAGAGTAGTTATTTCAGCAATAAGAGGCGGCTCAGGAAAAACTATTATATCTACCGGCATAATTTCCGCTTTAAAACTTGCCGGAAAACAAATATATCCTTTCAAAAAAGGTCCTGATTACATTGATTCGGGCTGGCTTGCCCTTGCTGCGGGCCGGCCCTGCTACAATCTGGATACTTTTCTTGCACCTGTAGAGCAAGTTCTTAATTCATTTTTTTCCCACTCTGTAAATTCAGGCTTATCAGTTATTGAAGGAAACCGCGGATTATATGATGGTATAGATGTTGAAGGAACTACTAGTACAGCAGCGCTTGCAAAGCTTTTAAAAGCACCTGTTATTTTATGTATGGATTGCACAAAAAGTACAAGAACAATGGCTGCGGTTGTATTAGGTTGCCTGCATTTTGATCACGATATTGATATCAAAGGCGTAATACTAAACAGAGTGGCCGGATCAAGGCATGAGAATATATTAAGAAAAACTATTGAGCATCACACCGGAATATTCGTGCTTGGTTCCATTCCAAAGCTTGGGAAGCAAAATTTTCCCGAAAGGCATATGGGGCTTGTTCCGACACCGGAACATGAATGGGCGGGTAATTCAATTTCTGCCGCAGCTGACATGGCAAAGAAATATATAAATCTTGATATGCTTTTTCAGATCGGTGTCAATGCCCCGGATCTTTCGAAAATAAGTATTAAGGACAAAATACCTGAAAAAAAAGTTAGTACTTTGACAATATCTTCTGAACATAATCCCAGGATAGGTGTTATCAAAGATTCCGCCTTTCAGTTTTATTACCATGAGAACCTTGATGCCCTTATTTCAGCCGGAGCCAAACTGGTGTACTTAAGCCCTCTGTCTGATAAAAGCATTCCCGATATTGATGCATTATATATCGGAGGCGGCTTTCCTGAAACTCATGCCAAAGAGCTTGCCGAAAATACTTCTTTCAAAGAAAAATTAAAGTTACTGGCAGCAGAAGGCCTTCCTATTTACGCCGAATGTGGTGGTCTGATGTATCTGGGCAAAGAACTTATTTTTAATGGACAAACCTATGCCATGGCAGGAGTTTTACCGGTTGTTTTCGGATTTTCAAAAAAACCCCAGGCTCACGGATATACTATTTGTAAAGTTAAAGAAAAAAATCCGTATTACGAAGTTGGAAGCAAAATCTATGGGCATGAATTCCATTATTCTAATGTTCTTAAATGGGATGGGGATGAAAAAGATCTTGCTTTCAGTTTGGAAAGAGGAACAGGATTTATAAAAAAACAAGATGGAATTATTTTTAAAAACGTTTTTGCCACATATACCCATATTCATGCATTCGGCACACCTGACTGGGCAAAAGCCATGATAAATAATGCTATCAATTACAGTAGTAAAAAAACCAAATCCCAATAATCAGATCTCAAATTGAAGTAACTATTCAGTGAAAAGAAATAAAAATTGGGGAAAAAGACGGGTACAATCCACAAAAACAAAGAAAAAAGGGATTAGCCAAGCCAGCTAAACCCTTGATTCCTTTGGTGCCTAGGACGAGACTTGAACTCGTACAGGGATAAACCCCGAGGGATTTTAAGTCCCTTGCGTCTACCAATTCCGCCACCCAGGCATCTTTTTCAAATACATGCTATAAAAACTATTGTCAAGAATTCATGTCCGTATTTATTGTAAATAATTTTTTCTTCTGGTAACAGTGATTATATGGATATAAATTATAAAAAAAACAATGCTCCCTTTTTGATTCTGGCCTCAAAATCCGCCCGCAGAAGGTATCTGTTAAAACAGGCCGGTATTAATTTTTCCGTAATTCCAAGCGATTTTGATGAAAATACTGTTCCGGTTTCTTCTCCCGAAATATATGTAAAAATCCTTGCCGAATCAAAAGCAAAATATATATCGGATAAATATCCTGATAGCTGGGTAATAGGAGCTGATACGATTGTTGTAATAAACGGAAAGATTCTTGGAAAACCTTCAGATCGTGATGATGCCAGAATAATGTTGAAAGACCTAAGCGGTCAAACCCATGAGGTAGTTACCGGCTATTGCATATGCTGCAAAGCAAAAGAAAGATCTTTTTCCGAATCGATTATTACAAAAGTATTGTTCAAGGATTTATCTGAAAATGAAATTGAGTGGTATATTCACACAAAGGAGCCTTTCGATAAAGCCGGAGGATATGCTATTCAGGGCTTAGGCACCTTTCTTGTAAAAAGCATAAACGGTTCTTATACAAACGTTGTTGGTTTGCCGGTTTGTGAAGTTATTGAATTTTTGATAAAAGAAGGCATTATAGGTTTTGATTCGATAAAGAGGATCAATAATTATTAAGGAAAAATATTGAAAGAAATAATTACCAAAATCAAAAATCGAATTTCCAAAGCTGCAACTTCATGTGGCCGTAACCCCGAAGATATTAAAATTATCGCAGTAACAAAAACAGTACCTGCGGATAGAATTCTAGAAGCAATAGAATCCGGCATGCAAATTATTGGCGAAAGCTATATTCAGGATGCCAGAGATAAATATCTTCTTTTGTCATCAACCGATGTTTCATGGCATTTTATCGGGCATCTTCAGACAAACAAGGCAAAATATGCCGTAAAAATGTTTGATCTGATACATACTGTTGATTCATACAAACTGGCAGTAGAGCTTGATTCGCAAGCTAAAAAAATCAATAAGATACAGCAGATACTTATTCAGGTTAATATTGGAAAAGAGAAGTCAAAATCAGGAATTACGGAAGAAAACGTTTTTGACCTTATAAAAAATATAAGCGGTCTTAAAAATCTGTTAGTTAAAGGCCTGATGGTAATTCCGCCATTTTTCGATGATCCCGAAAAATCAAGGCCATATTTTGCCGCTGCAAGATTATTGCGAGACAAAATAATAAAGTCCCTTGATTTGGAAGGTATCGGAAATGTTTTGATGGATGAACTTTCCATGGGAATGACCGGAGATTTTGAGACGGCAATAGAAGAAGGAGCAACTCTTGTAAGAATAGGAACCGCTATTTTTGGTGAAAGAAAATGAAAATTCTTCTTCACATATGTTGTGCGCCTTGCTCTATCTACCCGGTAACAATACTACGTAATGAAAAAATGAATGTTTCCGGATATTTTTATAATAACAACATTCACCCATACACCGAGTATAAAAATAGGCGGGATACTCTGGTTCAATTTTCAAAACAAATTGATCTAAAAGTAATCTATCGCGATGATTACGATTTAGAAGGCTTTTTGCAAAAAACTGCTTTCAGGGAGAAAAACAGGTGTATTGTCTGTTATTACGAACGTTTAAATGCAACTGCCGTTTTTGCAAAAGAAAATAAATTTGATTTTTTTACCACAACACTTTTGTATAGCGTCTACCAGAAACATGATGTTATCAAAGCAATAGGAGAATCTTTGGGAAAATCCATTGGAATTGAATTTTACTACAACGATTTTCGCACAGGATGGAAAGAAGGGGTAGATGAATCAAGAAGGCTGGATCTTTACAGGCAGAAATATTGCGGTTGCATATACAGTGAAAAAGAAAGATATCTGAAATAATAATAATAATCTCATATGTTTAAAAACTTTATATATTTTATTTTTTTTGTTCTGATATATTCTACAAATACTTATTCTGAAGCCAAAGGAAATGGCATTTCACTTGAAAATGTTTTCCTGTTTTTTGGTTTAGCAATAATATTTTCATGTATTTCTTATCTGAAATTTAAAAAGCTTGAAAAAAGTATTTTATACGAAAGCATCCGTTTTGCTGAACACAAATTTGAATCTTTATCAACGCAACTCTTAATACTTGCCATTTTTCTTTTTGCCATAAACATTTACTGGTTTGCACTTCCTTCTTATACTCAAAAGATTAGTCTTTTCAGATCAGCCCCTACTTTTGAAGCACTTCTATTTATATGTCTTTTTGTATCTTATCTATCTATTGTATGGGCATGCTCATATGGGGCTTACCAAAAACTTTATCCTTCTGATGAAATGTCAAGACGTTCGTACATAACATCAAATATTTCTTTTGGTGTTCCTGTTATCCTGCCCTGGCTGCTGCTTTCAGTCATTATCGATATAATTAATAACCTGCCATTTGACGGTCCTAAAAACTTTCTTTCAACTACTTTCGGCGAACTTGCTTTTGTAATATTTTTTCTTTTTATAATCGCCATCACCGGCCCTGTCATGATTCTTAAAATCTGGAGATGCAAACCTCTTGAACAGGGAGAACATCGCTTTTTAATCGAAGAGATGTGCAATAGGGCCGGTGTTAAATTTTCAGAGATTTTATACTGGCCGCTGTTCGGAAACAGAATGATCACAGCAGGAGTCATGGGACTTGCAAAAAGATTCCGCTATATTTTAGTTACAAAACCGCTTTTACGAGTACTTGATCCTGATGAAGTGAAAACCGTAATAGCCCATGAAATAGGACATGTTAAACGGCATCATCTTGCATTTTATCTTTTGTTTTTTTTAGGCTACATAATAGTATCGTTTTCCGTGCTTGATTTAATCTTATATGCCGGAATTTATGCTAAACCAGCATTTCTTTTTTTAAGCGGTTTGGGGGTAGAATATTCAACTGTTATATCAATTTCGTCAGGCATCTTAATAATTGCAATATTTCTTGTGTATTTCCGATTTATTTTTGCGTACTTTATGCGAAATTTCGAACGCCAGGCAGATGCTTATGTTTATTCATTTTTTACCAGCGCAAAACCTCTCATATCCGCATTTCAAAAAATCTCATACATTAGCGGACAACCTCCTGACAAACCAAACTGGCATCATTTCAGCATAAAAGAACGGATTGAATATCTTTATAAATGTGAGGATGACAAAAGCTGGATAAAGCGCCAAGACAGAAAAATACAAAAAAGCATCGCTGTTTATCTTGTGTGTTTGATCATTACAGGAGTTATCGGATATAATTTGAATTTCGGGGAAAGCAGTAAAAGAATAAAAATATTTTTTTCAGAAAAGATAATTCTTGGTTTAATCCAGGATAATCCGGATGATCAAAAATTTCCTGCCATGCTTGGAGACCTGTACTACAGTATCAACCTTTATGAAAAAGCAAAAAATGCTTACAAACAATCTCTTTCTATTGATTCCAAAAATCCAGAAGTTCTAAATAACCTTGCCTGGCTTTACGCAACTTGTGAAGATAAAAACATAAGAAACGCTAATCTGGCGATTATATATGCCGAAGCTGCGGTAAAAAAAGAGAAAGCCCCCCATACACTCGATACTCTGGCCCAAAGTTATTTTGTAGCTGGCCGGTATAAAGACGCTGTAGAAGCTGGAAGGAAAGCTCTTTCGATGGCTGGAAAAGACAAGCAGTATTATGAAAAACAACTTGCTAAATTTACAGATCATCTGCAAATGGGCCGGTAAGAGAAACTATTTAATACAGACCTTTCTTACCTGCAGCAAATCGGTATGCCCTTTAAAAATTTTATCTATTCCATCCTGTTTAAGCGTAGTCATACCATCCTTTATCGCCTGATTTCGTATATCCTCAATTTTGGCCAGACTCTGAATCAGACTTTTCATCTCATCGGTGCCCATCAGCAGCTCATGGATGCCCATACGACCCTGATAACCCGTATTATTACACTCATCACATCCATTGCTTTTGTATAAAACAAGATCGTCCGTGTAAGGGATATGAAGATTTTTTTCAAAAGCTTCCTGACCATATTCTCTTAAAAGTTCATCATATTCAGCTTGTGTAGGATGATAGGTCTGCTTGCACCTGCTACAAAGCGTTCTTACAAGCCGCTGGGCAAGAATACATAAGATAGCATCGGCAAAATTAAAGGGATCCATACCCATATCAAGAAGCCTTGTTATGCTTTCAGGAGCGCTGTTTGTGTGAAGTGTTGAAAATACAAGATGGCCTGTCAGAGAAGCTTCTATACCTATATGAGTGGTTTCTTTATCACGCATTTCACCTACCATGATAACATCAGGGTCGGCTCGCAAAAACGATCTCATTGCGGCAGCAAAGTCAAAGCCTATCTTGGGCTTAACCTGAACCTGTCTTAATCCTCTTTGTGTGATTTCAACAGGGTCTTCCGCTGTCCATATTTTTGTTTCGGGCTTGTTGATATAGCTGAGCGCTGAATGAAGCGTTGTTGTTTTTCCCGAACCGGTAGGACCGCACACAAAAGCTATGCCGTAAGGCTTGGTTATGGCGCCTATAAAATTATCATAATTCTTCTCTGAAAAACCCATTTTACTAAGAGGTAAAGGTTCTCCCGCCGCCAGTATACGCATAACCACATCTTCAAGCCCGCCCTGGGTCGGAACGGTTGCAACACGAAGCTCTATATCTTTTCCACCATATTTTTTAAACTTTATCTTTCCATCCTGCGGTTTGCGACGTTCGGCAATATCAAGGTCGGACATGATTTTTATACGGGATACAAGCGCATTTTTATAGCTGTACGGAACCGTCTGATAAAGTGTGCAGGCGCCATCAATTCTTATTCTTACCTGCGTATTTTGTTTTCCGGGATAAGGTTCTATATGTATATCAGAAGCCCTTCTTGCATAAGCATCAAGAATTATTTTATTTACAAGCATAACAACCGCACTGTCTTCTTCCCCTACACCGGCCTCGGCTTCTTCAATCTCCTCCGATTCTGCTGCAAGTTTGGAAAGGATGTCATCTATACCTGCAAGCTCTTTTTCATCATGCGTAAACAGCTTGATAAGATCAAGTATATCCTGTTTTAAAGCCACGGAAAATATCAGGGTTTTACCGGGAAATAAAGCCTTAATTTCATCTATCTTCTGAATATCCTGAGGGTTGTCTATCGCTATTATGATTTTATTTTCTTCTCTTCGCAAAGGAACCCAAAGGTTATTACGCATGAAAGGAACTTTTAATCCTGTCAAAAGATCACCCGGAATCGGAAAGGTAGGAGTATATTCGGCAGATGAAACCTTGTAATATTCCGCAAGGGATTTTAATATTTCCTTTTTTGCGATCTTTAATTCTGATATTAAAATATTTTCAACATTTTCTCTTCGCTGCCTTGCATCAGATATCGCCTTTTCAAGTTCTTTCTGTGTAAGAATATGATTTTCCAAAAGGTAGTCGAATTTTGTAGCTCTGGACTTTGCTATCCGTTTTTGATTATAAAGGGCAATGCCAAGAATTTTTGCAAGCTCTTCAACGGCATGTTCATCTATTTCTTTAAAAGAGGAACCGTCTTTCCGGTTAATAAGCTGAATTACTCCCAGCAAATACTTTTTAAATATGATCGGATAAGCAAGTACTTGTTTTGTAACAAATCCGGTTTTCTTATCCCAGCTTTTATCAAATTTTAATACAGCATCAATTGAGGCAAGTTCTTTCTCATCGTACACGTTTTTAATATTAATCAGCTTCTGTTTCGTGGCCGAATACCCGGCGAGACTGTTTATGGAAACGGGAATACGAATTTCAGATACCTCGGAACCGGATTTAAATCTTGAGACAAGTTCTCTTGTTTTCCCGTCAACAACGAAAACAGTTATTCTTTCAGCTTCAAAAAGCGAAGTTATTTCATTTTTAAGGTTAACCAGTATCTCGTCCAGATTTGAAGCGGCATATATTTTATTGCATATATCCTGTAGCTTTGTCCTGGATTGAACCTCTGATTTAAGGTTTTGCACACTATCTTTGGCATTAAAATTTTCAGTATTTCTCAGCATAAGCTTTTTATCACCGTATAATTTTATTATCCTGCCGGAATAATAAGATCTAATCTGCAAAACAATAGTTAATGCACTTGCCGTTTAGATTTAATTATCCGGCTCTTTACCATTAGATTTGCCACAATATTTATAGATTTTTTTAAGCCCGCCACCAACCAGTAAAACACCCAGAAGATAAAAACAAAACTTGATAAAGTACTTTTCGGAAGAAAGATGTTTGATCTGTTCCAGCTGCTCCATTTTATATGGAATCTGGTAAAATACGCCGATTCCTGCAACAATAAGGGCTATCGCCCATATCAGCTGGATAATTATTTTTGGTTTTTCCATACCGGTCTCGTTATATTTAAAACTGATAGCATCAGTTTTTATGTCCCGCTAAATAGAGGCTTATATTATCCAATTATTACGGCTATGTCAATTGTTTACAATCGAGCCAGTTTCAAAACGCCCCATTTTGGCCGATCTCTGCGTTGGGTGAAAATTTTAATCCTCGAAATACTCCATGTATTCCTGCGGTTAAAATTTTCACCCGCCTTGAGCTTGATCAAACTGAAACGTTTTGAAAGTGGCTCAATCAATAAATTATTATAGTTAGCGGTAAGTCACATCAAGATGCAAAACCTGTTAATCTTTCAGGCTGCCTTTAAAAACCGCTTTTCTTTTTTCAAGAAAAGCGGTTGTGCCTTCATTTTTATCCTTACTTGACATACACAAGGCAAATGCATCTGCTTCTATGCTGCACCCGGTAACAAGATCAGCATTAATACCATTGTTAACGGCCTGCTTTGCGGCACGTAAAGAAACTTTTCCTTTTGAAGCAATCAGTTTAGCCGTTTTAAGAGTCTCTTCCATAAGGGCATCAGGAGCAAAAACTCTGTTTACCAGCCCGATTGTCATCGCCTCTGCTGCCGGAATCATCTTGCCGGTAAAAATCATTTCCTTTGCCATATTAGTACCAATAAGCCTGGGAAGTCTCTGAGTACCTCCAAATCCAGGGATCAGGCCAAGATTGATTTCAGGCAGTCCGAACATGGCTTTTTCGGAAGCATATACTATATCACACGCAAGTACAACTTCACAGCCTCCGCCAAGCGCAAATCCGTTTACGGCAGCTATAACCGGTATAGGCAATTCCTGAAGCCTGCCAATGAGAGTTTGACCTTTTTTTGCAAATATTTTACCTTCAAGCGAATTAAACTTGGCAAGTTCGGTAATGTCGGCGCCGGCAACAAAAGATTTTTCCCCGGCACCGGTCAGAATAAGTACCCGAACATCTTCATCACATGAAATATTATCAAGAGCGTCGGAAAGCTCTTTAAATAATTCCTCGTTTAATGCATTAAGTGCTTTGGGCCTGTTAAAAGCGATAGTTGCTATTTTATCTTCAACTGTAAAAATAATATTTTCGTAATTCATAATTGTACCTCCTCCATATTAAGACTCTTATAACGTAATTAGGTAATATTCTATTTAAGATTTAAAATTGCTCATGTTGTTATAAGTTCACGGTTCATGGTTCATGGTTCATGGTTGGTTCCTTTGAGTCCTGTATCTCTTTAACCTTTAACCATGAACTTAAAAAACTGTGAACCTGAGCAGTTATGATTTAACCGCCTTTTTCAGGTGATTCTCTCAAAAAAGCGGTAGGATTTATTTCATTTATATAGCTGCGGATGCCTTTGATTATGCCATCGCATAAGTGATCCTGGTATTTGGAACTGCTTAACCGTTGGCATTCTCTCTTATTGCTGATAAAAGATGTCTCTATTAATATGGCCGGCATCTGCGCTCCCAATAAAACATAGAAAGGCGCCTGCTTAACGCCTTTATTTTTTATCATGCTGTATTTTCCATTTAAATGCCTGCAAACAGATTCCTGCACATGGCTTGCAAGGCGGCTTGATTCGTTTATTTTGGCATTTTGCATAAGATCATCTAAAATTGTTTGTAAATCACTAATGTTTTTTGTTGAAGTGGCATTTTCGCGTGCTGCTACCTGAATAGCGTCATTGTCTGTAGCAAGATTTAAAAAATATGTCTCAATACCATATGCCTGTTTATTCCGGGCAGCATTGGTATGCAAAGATATAAAAAGATCTGAATTTTTTGTGTTTGCGATAGCCGTACGCTCTTCAAGAGTAAGATATTTATCACTGCTTCTGGTCATTACTACTTCACAATTAAGCTCTTTCCGGATTTTTTCAGCAAGCTTTTTGCCTAATAGAAGAACAATATTCTTCTCGTGTGTTCCTTTTACATAACCTGGAGCCCCATAATCCTGTCCTCCGTGCCCCATATCGATAGTAATTTTTTTAACACCCAGAGCAAACTGCTTGGCCAGATCCCCAGTTCCATTTTCTTTGTTTTTTGAAGATGCATAAACCTGTTTATCTTCTTCATCACGGGTTCCCCATACATCTATTACAACCCGAAACGGATTTTTAAGGGAAAATATTTTATAGGTTTTAAAAGATTTAATATCAACAACAACTCTTACTGTTTCAGGCATATACTGTCCTGCTCTTGCATCAATCAGTAAATCATCATTGATCGGAATTACCTTTTTTATGTTGCTGCCAAGTCTGCTGTTTTTTAAATCTATGAACAAACGTTGAGGTTTATTAATGGATGGGTCCTGTTTTAACAATTTGTATGTATATACTGTTTCATCATCCGCATCGATAACAATTCTTGTGTAATTAGGATTCGACCAGTGCCTCAAATCCTTTATCGTTGCAATGCCTGTGCTTTTTGAACCTGTGCTTTTCTTATCATATTCATTCTGAGTGTTTATCTGCTCAATAATATCTTTGATCGAATCCGAAATTTCCGCCGGCAAATCAACATCGGTTCCAAATTGTTTTTCACTATCTTCTTTTAAACCTGTTTCCGGTCCATCAAAACTTACGTCCTTTCTATCAGCTAATTTTTTTTCCGAAATGTTTTCAATTTCTTTTTTGGCTCTAACAAAATACCTACTGTCCGGAAAACGTTTTATTATCCGTTCATACGCATCAAGAGACTCATTTTTATCCGATTTTAAATAAGAATGTTTATAAAGTTCATAATAAAGTTGGCCGGACATATAAAGACTTGCGGCAGCCCAGGGTCCTTCCGGATCTTCACGATATGCGTTTTCAAATTTTTTAATGCATTCCAGCCAGAACTGCCTGTATTTTTGCCTGGCAGTATTATTTCTTAATGATTTATAGGCAACTTCTGCTTCAAAGTATTTACTTTTCGCGTTACCGGCAAATGATACGCAAGACTGACACAGGATAATAGCAAGATAGAAGACTGCAAGATAAAACATGTGTCTTCTTAATTTTAAAATTATATTACGCAAGATTCCGCTTTCATCTTTGCAGATTTGTTGATTCATTGCTTAACCACCCCGGTTTGTTTCATTATGCGTTATTCGCCTTTTCCTGTAGTTCGTTAATGAAATTTAATGCGTCAAGAGGAGTCATTTTTGTTATATCAACATTTTTGAGCCTTTCAACAATAAAGTTTTCAGGTTTCGGAAACATATCAAGCTGAATTTGGCCATGTTTTAATCCGGACTCGCTTTGGGCAAACAAAGGCGTCCCGCTTATTGCATGTTCATCTTCTATCTTATAAAGAATTTTTTTTGCTCTTGCTATAATTTTTTCCGGAATACCTGCAAGCCTTGCAACCTGAATTCCATAGCTCCTGTTTGTTCCGCCATCAACCAGTTTTCTTAAAAATACTATTTCATCATTCCATTCTTTTACTAAAATATTAAAATTTTTCACCCGCTTTTTTGTTAAAGCCAGATCAATCAGTTCATGATAATGTGTTGCAAACAGTGTTTTAACCCCTTTATCATTAAGATCATGCAGATATTCGGCAACCGCCCATGCTATACTGATACCATCAAAGGTACTGGTTCCCCTTCCTATTTCATCCATTATAATAAGACTTCTTGCACTGGAATTATTTAAAATATTAGCTGTTTCCTGCATCTCAACCATAAAGGTACTTTGGCCTGACGAAAGATTATCCAAAGCCCCAACTCTTGTAAAAATTTTGTCGGTAATATTTATTGAAGCTTTTTGAGCAGGCACAAAGGACCCGATATGCGCCAAAAGAACGATCAGTGCAACCTGGCGTAAAATTGTTGATTTTCCCGCCATATTAGGACCGGTTATTATAAGAATCTGATTGTTTTCATCATCCATAGTTATTGAATTAGGCACAAATCTTTCGCCTGTTATCATTTTTTCAACTACCGGATGGCGGCCTTCTTCTATTGATATGATACCTTCATTGTTCAAATCGGGTTTTGAATAATTATTTTCATGGGCAACTTCGGAAAGTGCACCAGCACAATCAAGCCTTGCTATAAAATGTGCAATCTGTTGAATAGCCGGATTAAGTTTTGCAACTTTTTCTCTTATTTGAGAAAATAATTCATGTTCCAGGATGTTTCTTCTGTCCTGTGAATTTAGAATATCCTTTTCATATTGTTTCAGTTCATCAGTAATATATCTTTCAGCATTAACAAGCGTTTGTTTTCTTATATAATGAGCGGGCACAAATTTTGACTGGGATTTCGATACTTCTATATAATATCCGAAAACCTTATTAAACCTGACTTTAAGAGAATTTATTTTTGTTTCTTCTTTCTCCTTTGCTTCAAGCTTTGCAAGCCAACCCTTGCCCTGGCTTGACGCTTTTATAAGAGCATCAAGTTCTTCATTAAATCCTTCTTTTATCAATCCCCCCTCATTTAATACAGGAGGGGCATCTTCTCTGATTGCTTTTTCAATTATTTCTGCAAGGAAATATAAATCATCGATTTCTTGATCCCATGCAAAAAAAGGTGATTTGAAATTTTCAACACAGGTTTTTATTGAGGGAATTGTAAAAAGAGAATATTTAAGCGCTACAAGATCTCTGGCATTACAATGGCCCATTACAATTTTACTTCCCAGGCGCTCTATGTCATAAACGGTTTTTAAAAGTTCCCTTATATTTTTTCTATCCGCAACATCATTTACTAATTCTTCTACCGCATCTGTCCGGTATAGTATTTCTTCTTTGCTTTGCAGCGGATATCTTAACCATCTTCGCAAAAGCCTTCCGCCCATAGGTGTTTTGGTGCAATCCAAAACACCAAGAAGTGTTCCATGCTTTGTACCGGTTCGTATGTTTTTAAATATCTCAAGATTCTGACAGCTTGTTTCGTCAATAAGAAGATATTTTTCAAGATTATAGGTTTCAATTGAGGTAAGATGCCCTGCGCTTTGCTTCTGGGTTTCGCGTATGTAATATATCAGCGCCCCTGCGGCACAGATGCCTGCTTTTTTATCCTCACATCCGAATCCCTCAAGCGATAAGGTTTTAAAAAGCTCGACAAGTCTTTCGCGGGACTTGTCAAAATCAAATTTATTGTCATCAAGATAGGTAACAGGAATTGTGTTTAATCCATTTATCAAACCGGATAAAGATTGATCGCTTTTTGATATTTGGGGCAAAAGTATCTCACTTGGAGCAACTCTTTGTATTTCTTCGGCAAGAAGTAAAAGATCGCCGGTTTCTGTCAATCGGAACAGCCCGGTTGAAATATCAATACAGGAAAGTCCAAAGGTATTTAAATTACGGGAAACTGAAAGAATATAATTATTGGCTTTTTCATCTAAAAATTCATCTTCGATGATCATGCCAGGAGTAATAACTCTTACAACGTCTCTTTTAACAAGGCCTTTTGCTTCGGCAGGATTTTCCTTTTGATCGCATATAGCAACCTTAAAGCCATTAGTAATTAATTTTGCAATATAACTCTTCACAGCCTTGTGAGGAACCCCGCACATTGGCACAGGATTCTCTTCTTTTTTATTTCGTGATGTTAAGGTGATTTCAAGAACTTTGGATGCTGTTTTGGCATCCTCAAAAAACATCTCATAGAAATCTCCCATTCTATACAAAAGTATTGCATCAGGATAGTTTTGTTTAATGGAAAGATACTGTTTTATCATTGGTGTTGCGTTAGATGGATACATACAGCAAGGCACTCTTGAAATAATTTAAAACTAAAAATGAAGTATTAAATGTGTTCTATCTGTTTTTGTTCTTTCTGGTTTTGTTTGTCCTGGAATGTAGATACTTCTTTTTTAATAGAAGCAACCTCATTTTTAAGATCAGCAATCTTTTCTATATTAGACTCTATAGTATAATTTAAGCCTTTAATTATATTATTTAATGTAAAACGTTCAAATAGCGCTACTATATATTCGACAAGATATCCTGCAACAAAACATATAAGCATAATTATCCCTACATGTAATGCCGGGGTATTGTATTCTTTAAGAACATAGAAGTTTATGACAAAACTTTTCTTCTCAAGAAGAAAAGCAATATTTTGCACAACAAACAAACCTAAGACTCCCAAAATGACTGATAAAAGTCCTATTTTGAATTTTTTCATTTGAATCTCCTGTTTTTTTGCGAGTCCATATTTGATTTTGTCTTACAACCCAGCCAAATTATCAAAGTGTGGTTTTAAATTATTATAAGTAGCCATTATATGCTCAGGGATAACTCTTACATCGGCAAATACTGTAAGCGCATTTGTATCGCCGAACCATCTCGGCACTATATGAAAATGCAGATGCTCTTCAATGCCTGCTCCGGCAACCTTTCCAAGGTTTAAGCCTACATTGAATCCATCCGGTTTCATTACAAGCTTTAATATTGATATTG
The DNA here is from genome assembly GCA_018817425.1 of Pseudomonadota bacterium. Taxonomy (NCBI): domain Bacteria; kingdom Pseudomonadati; phylum Pseudomonadota; species Pseudomonadota bacterium. Next base: position 3,677 of record JAHITX010000094.1, on the reverse strand, counting down.
ATCTATCCACAAGTTCAAGCAAATCCGCTTTTTCTTTTCTGTCAAGCTCATCCAAACCGGCAATGTGCTTAACCGGTGCAACAAGAAGATGGCCGTTGATATAAGGAAATTTATTCATTACTACCATGGATAATTTCCCCTTAAACAGAGTCAGGGCGTCATCTTTGCCTAAAGCATTACAAAAAACACAACCTGAACTTTTATTATTATCAAGAATATATTCTATGCGCCAGGGTGCCCAAACAGTTTTCATTACAACCTCTAGTTTATTATAACGGCTGCGCCGTTTATTAAGGGTTCAAGGATTCAAGGGGTCAAGGGTTCAAGGGTTCGAGTGAAACACCACAAATCGCCAAGCATGGAACCCTTGGCCCCTTGAATCCTCATATGCTCAGCAGCTCTTTTGTAGGTAAACCAAACCTTTTAATTGCCAAATAACAAGCTGTATCTACAGAGACACCACCTCTATATCTCCCCAGAAACCGGCAGCATCACCAATTATAATAACAATCCCTTTAACACCTTCAATTGTATTGCCGAATTTTATAGCATCATTAATATCTTTTTTTTTCTTAACACGATTTCCTAAAGAAGTTGCCACAGCATCCGCAAGAGAACATGAATCAGATACTATACAAACCGCATCGGCTTTTCCAAAGCTAAGCGAGTGGCCCACAGTCCCTGATGAGGTACATACTGCAACAGGTTGACCACAAGAGTCAATACGCAATCCGATTTTAAGACTCAATGGAGAATCAGCAGCATAAATGCCGACTGTAAGCGCATTATTTGTTTTAAAAAATACATCTCCGCCGTTTTCAACTATTACTTCATCCGAATATAGCAAAAGATCATTGCCGACATTTTGCGCAACAGCACCTGCTACAGCAGCCATCGGACCAACCCCGGCTTTTTTACCGGCATTTATCATATCTCTTATAATTTTTGGTGCAAAGCCTTCGATATTCCATGGAACTATCGTTTTTAAAAATTCAGGATTTTCTCTGATATACTTTTCAATAAAACCTCTGTGTTTTAAAACCATCTCCAGAGTTAATTTATTTAATGGCTTTTTGGCATGTACCAGTAAATCCGTTTCCTGGGAAATAACATTAAACGAAACAAGACTATCCGATTTTATTAAATTCCGGTAAGTTCTTTGCTGATATCCGGTACTTATCATATATTTTCGTTATTTTACAATTGCCGGTTAAAATAATGTGCAAGGCTTATAAATTATTTCCTATATATCAACTAAGCATTATTAAAGCAAAAATTTTTTTAGAATGGAATATTTAATAATCAGAAATCAAGCGGACTTTTGGCCTCCTTTAAGGTTTGGCTCTTTACCGTATGGGCATATAATCTCCTTCTTCCGGATAGCTTGAGGGTTATGTTACATTAACAAAGGTTGGTATATTTCATAGTTGACGTGGCATTACTGCTGAAGCTTCACCACCATACTACACAATCTTTCTTAAGGTGTATATTTTTAACCCTTAACCCATAGTATTGTATATAATGTGTAAATATTTGCTCTTTATAAAAATAATTTGCATTATTTAATATTGTGGTTTATAATATGCCTAATTTTAAACTTTAATCAACTATAATACTTTAATATACACTATTGGTGACATTATGGCATTCAATAAAATATCCCCGGCTGCTATAGCGGAACAATTAGGAGACAGACTAAAACAAGCGAGGTTGAATACCGATTTAACCCAGGACCAATTGGCATCAAAAACCGGTTTAAGCAGGAGAACGATTCTGAATGCAGAAAAAGGTAACGTCCAGCTAAAAAATCTGGTCGCAATTATGGCTGGACTGGACTTGGCAGACCACCTTAATTTTTTCTTACCCGCACAAGAAATATCTCCTTTACAATTGGCTAAACTAAAAGGGAAAAAACGACAACGCGCTTCAAGATCTCAAAAGAAAGAATTACCAATCAGAGAGGATAAGCCTTTATGGTAATAGAAGTCGTTAGAGTAAAATACAATGGGCAAGATGTTGGTGCTGTCAGTTTTAATGCTGAAACAAGTGTAGGTGCATTTGAGTTTGAATCTCGCTTTATTAAAACTGGCATAGAGCTTTCGCCTATAAAAATGCCTTTATCCAAAAGGATTTACTCGTTTCCGGAAAATAATAATGAAACTTTCAAAGGGTTACCTGGCTTAATTGCCGATTCTCTGCCTGATGATTTTGGTAATGCGGTGATGAATGCCTGGATAGCTGCTCAAGGAAAGTCAGCAAAAGAAATCACCCCATTGCAACGCCTTCAATATACTGGCAACCGTGGCATGGGGGCATTAACCTATTCTCCGGCAATCCAACGAAAAAACTTGAATAAGTCTCAACATATTGAAATCCAATCTTTGGTTTCTATCGCCCAGGAAATTTTAGCTAAACGAGAACAATTCAAAGCAACGCTTGGGTCACAAGGACAAGAAAATAAAGAAGCAATGATGGCACTATTATCTGTTGGTATGAGTGCAGGTGGTGCCAGACCTAAAGCAGTACTTGCATTTAATAAAGACTTCACTCAGGTGAGATCTGGGCAGACAGACGCACCTGAAGGGTTCACTCATTTCGTAATGAAATTTGATGGAGTCAGTGAAACGAACAAAAATAAGGAAACATTTGGAGACCCAATGGGGTATGGCACAATGGAATATGTTTATCACCTCATGGCAAAAGCATGCGGGATAGATATGATGCCCTGTCACTTGCTGAATGAAGGAAACAGACGCCATTTCATTACCAAACGGTTCGACCGGAACGGCAATCATAAGATACACATACAAACATTAAATGGTATAGCACATGTCGATTATAAAAAAGTCGGTTCTTATTCATATGAGGAAGTATTCTCACTTGCAAGAGATCTTGGATTAAGCCCGAATGATGCATTGCAAATATTTAAACGCATGGTTTTTAATATCATTGCACGTAATCACGACGATCATTCTAAAAATTTTGGATTCATGCTGGATAACCAGCATCAGTGGCAATTGGCTCCAGCCTATGATTTAGCTTACAGTTACAAACCAGGGAGTCTTTGGGTAAGCAGTCATTGGATGAGGCTCAATGGGAAGAGAGACAATTTTATACGTGAAGATTTCTATGGCCTTGAAAAATTAAGCCCGATATTTGTCAAACGGAAAATTGATCATATCATTGACGAAACCACAGAGCACATTTCAGCATGGAACGAATTGGCAATTGAGCATGGCGTTCCAAAATCATTGGTAGAAATGATAAATAACAATTTACGATTGAAAATCAAATAATCAGAAATCAAGCGGACTTTTGGCCTCCTTTAAAGTTTGGCTCTTTACCGTATGCGTGTAAATCATAGTGGTTCTTACATCACTATGCCCCAGCAACTCCTGAATGGTTCTTATATCATAGTTAGCCTGCAATAAATGACTGGCAAAACTATGGCGAAAAGTATGAGCAGTGGCACGTTTGGTAATCCTTGATTTGTCTACCGCTTTTTTTATCGCCTTTTGCACAAGAGTTTCATGAAGATGATATCGCCTGTATTTCCCGCTCTTTTGTTCATAGGTTAATTGTATTGCCGGGAAAAACCACTGCCATGTAAAACTCTTTGCTGCATTTTTGTATTTTGCCTCTAATGCATTTACTAAAAAAACTCCGGCATATTTTTT
>JAHITX010000093.1 GCA_018817425.1 Pseudomonadota bacterium | reverse complement strand
CAAAAATTGAATGTTGATTATAAAAATTTAATAATAACAAAAACTATCGCATGAAAAAACTTTAGGGGTTAGTTGTAGTGCCTTACTTTGTAAACCTTTAAGATAATAACGCTTATTATTTTTATGCGAAAGTCGGGTTAATACGGAATGGAAAGAAGCCATTGAAAATTACAATATGATTGATGTAGTCGAAGCCATGTGCCGTGCGGCATTGATGAGAACGGAAACAAGGGGTCAGCATTACCGGTCGGATTTTGACAAAAGGGATAATAAAAACTGGCTGTGTAATATTACTGTTAAACTGGTAAACGGGAACATGCAACTTGAGAAAAAACCGATTGTATGTCTGGACTACACCCCGGAGCAGGTAATAAAATTCATAGACAATAAATTTGCCCTACTACAAGACTTATAAGGTTTGAATACTTGAATTATAGGCCCCTTTTTATCGATCAGGATTTGTGCTGCTTTATTTCTTTCGTCCATACATGATTCCCAGCTTGTTCATTTTTCCTCTCAAGGTACTGGGAAGTACGCCAAGAAGCTTAGCTGCACCATACGGGCCGCTGATTCTGCCGTGGGTTGCTTCAAGCGCGGTTTTAATATGACGGGTGCATATCTCGTCCAGGCTGAGTATTTTGCCGCCTTCATTATCATTGGTTGATATATTCTCAACCTGTGGAAAAACAAAATGATCAAAATTCAGCAAACCGCCATTATATTGGATCAGAGCCCTTTCCACCACATTTTCAAGTTCACGCACGTTTCCCTTCCAGGGATAATCCATCATCCGTTCAACAGCGCCCGGTACAATCTGAGGAATACTGCGAAAATTCAGCTCTCTTGATTTACGTTTCAAAAAATGTTCAATAAGTAGCGGAATATCTGATTTTCGCTGCCTCAAAGGAGGAATAATTATAGGAAAGACATTCAGCCTGTACCAAAGGTCCTCGCGGAATTTATTGTTTACCATTAATTGTTCCAGGTTGCGGTGAGTGGCGGTAATTATCCTGACATCCACGGCTATTGTTTCGGTTCCGCCAACACGCTCCATTTCCTTTTGCTGTAGCACTCTTAGTAAACGTACCTGCGCCTGCATGGGAAGATCCCCGATTTCATCCAAAAATATTGTTCCTCCATGCGCCCGTTCAAAACGTCCTCTTTTTTTAGAAACCGCACCTGTAAAAGCTCCTTTTTCATGCCCGAAGAGTTCGCTGTCTATCAGGCCTTCCGGGATGGCGCCGCTGTTTACTTTAATGAAGGGTCCGTTTTTACGTGGAGAAGCATAATGAATGGCATTTGCAATTACTTCCTTTCCTACTCCGGTTTCCCCTAAAAGCAATACAGGGTTGTCTCTTGGCGCTACTTGCTGCACCATATCCATAACATTCTTTAAGCCTGTTTGAGCACCTACAATTTCGTCTCCGGCCAGTTGGCGCAATTCCCGGGACAGATAGCGGTTATCGTCTGCCAGCATATCTTTGAGTTTTATAACTTCTTCATGCCTTAAGTTGTTAGACATGGCCACAACAAACGGATCATGTAGCATCGACAACAATCTTGCATGTGTATTCAAATAGCGGTTTTGCCCCCCTGCCCTTAAAACCAAAACTCCCATCCTGTCACCCTCCGGCAGCAAGGGAAAGATCATTACCGAAGATTTGGGAAAGGCAACGTCATCTGATAAGCGATGCGCAGCCATGTGATTTAAAATCATAACTTTTTTCGGCGTAAGACCCTGCTTCTGCTGCTTGTCGCTAAGAATACGCGGCAAAGGAATGATCGTGTCCATTGTTTTTGTTCCGGCAGTATCGGTATGAGCAATGGCTCGTATGTTTTTAAACTCTTTATCAAGTAACCCCATCCAAATTTCTTCTAAGGGAATATAATCCTTCAGATACTCAAAGCAGTTTCTCAAGCTATGATCGATCTCAAGACTGCCGCAGATACGAATAGTAACCTGATGAAAAAACTCTTTTTCGTTAATCTTCATTTTTAGTATATTTCCAATTCATAATGCCTGTATTAATTCAGGTTTTGGGATAAATGCTATATTTGGCACATCAATATTATAAATTGCCAAATAGCGCAATAATTATTCTAAATAACGCATTAAATATAATATATTTAATAATTGCAACTTTGAATACTATCTAACTACTTATTATTTTTTGTTATAATATTATTGGCATGATATAAGCTATACAATACAAATATGATCACCGGCAAGAAAACCAAAGATGTCACTATTTGCAAAAAGGGGGATGTAAAATGTCAGTTAAAATTGGAGAAATGAAAAATGCAGGTCCATATTACGGCAAGACCCTTGATGAACTTGGGGAAATGGAGTGGAGACCCGAAGAGGAGCGCCTGATAGAGCGCTATTGCGAAAAAATCCATAAGAACATCAGCCAGGAAGAGATGACACCCATGGAGCGCTTCAAAGCCACATGTGAGGGTGCCGATAGAGATCGTTTGTTCGTGGAAGCCTATTTCTATAGTACTTATACCATGAGGATCTACGATGCATTTTCCGGAGCTTTAAAGGCTATAGATGCCTATTCTTTTCCCCAACTATTAATACTGTCCCATCTTGCCTGCATTGCTCGTTTCAATCCTGACAATTTACATATCGGTGGCTTCAGTTACGGAGAGAATATGTTCGGTGCTCCCGCTATGATGATAGAAGACGGTAGTCCGGTATTTCTTATGCCAATGCCCATAAAGACAATAGAGGACATGGAAGGCCTGGAAGCACCCGATCCCACTAAGTACGGACTTTTTCCTCAGCTTTTGTGGACTCTTCGTGAGGTCAGGCGGATATTCGACAAATACGAGTTAAGCGGAAAACTGCCTATTGAGGCGGAGTGCTGTGGGTCAGCGGAGCATTTAGCGATGCATGCGATGTTAGGGTACGAGGAATTCATAAGGGCGATGCGAAATAATCCCGATCTTATCAAAGCTACCATAAAACTGGGCACTGATTTTCTGATCAGCCTGGGCAAGGCATTGTTTGAAATAGGAAAAGTGGATATGGCCGACTTGCCTGAGAATACAGGCATGTTTCCCACCAAAGGCTATGAGTGGGTTGCGGACGAGTTTGCAAGGCTCGGCAAGGCTGTGCAGACCGCTGCCGGCCCGGCACCGTTTGTTCACGGCATGGTGTTTGATAAATGCTACGAATGGCTGCAAGTCTTTTGGGACGCCGGAGCTTTGGGTCCGGATAGCTTTGATGCAGTTATTGTCGCAGGTATAGAAAACTACGAAAGAGCAATTGATTTTTGCAAAGAGCATGATCTGCGGGTCGGATCAAGTCCGGTGGCTGAACTTAGTGTAAAAGGCCCGGCATCCGCAATCGAAGAGAATTACAAGAAACGCTGCTCCATTTTAAAGAATGCAAAAAAAGGCTATGTGGGGGCCGGCCCCATTGATTATTGGACACCACCTGAATTTATGGACGTCACCATAAAAGCGGCCAAGGAATATGGAAAGTTCTGAGAACACAACCCAAATTCGGGTAACCCCGAACATAAGAATTTATACCTTTTAAATATCTATCTATACAACAGAAAGGAGATTCAAAAATGGCAAAACATGATGTGGTTGTAATTGGAGCAGGGCATAACGGGCTTGTTGTAGGCGCCTACCTGGCCAAGGCAGGTATGGATGTTTGTGTTGTGGAAAGAGCCGACTACGCAGGAGGAGCTGTTAATACAAAGGAAATTACAGTACCGGGTTTTAAACATGACTGTTGTGGCACAGGACATTTCGTGATACAGTATAACCCGCTTATTGTTCATGATGAGCTGAAGCTAATGTCCAAATTCGGTTTAAAATATATTTATCCGGAAGCGCCTGTTGCAAACATATACCCCGATGACACGAACATCATGTTATATGCCGATCTTGACAAGACATGCCAGTCTATTGCCAAGTTTTCGGAAAAGGATGCTGAAGTCTACCGGCAGTATATCAAGAATTGCAAGCAGATTATCGATATGTTGATTCCGGGGATGTTTTCACCGCCTGTTCCGCTTGGACCTTTTTTTGCGCAGCTTGACGCAAGTCCGCTTGGACAATCTCTGCTTAACAGCTTTTTCATGAGTGCCTGGGATGTTATTGACGATATGTTCGAACATGATAAAACCAAGCTTTTCATGGCAAAAATGATTACAGAACCGCTTGTCGGCCCTGAAGAAAAGGGGACCGGTATGAATCTATTCATATCTCTTCCTATTTTACACTACTATCCTGTGGGCTTACCTGAAGGTGGTTCCGGTGAGCTTTCAAATTCTCTGGTTCGTTGCCTAGAGTCTCATGGAGGTCAGGTCAGATTAAACAGTGAGGTCAAAAAAATAACCATCAAGTCCGGAAGAGCCACAGGCGTTGTGCTGGCATCCGGAGAAGAGATAGAAGCAAGAAAAGCAATAGTAGCCAACCTTGATCCCAGGATTGTATTTCCACAAATGATAAGCGATGTTGAACCGGATTTTTTGCACAAAGTTCAAGGCATTAAAAATCCCAGTTTTTCCGTATTAATAAGCCATTTTGCACTTAACGAGGCTCCCAAGTTTAAGGCCGGAGATGAAGTCTTAAATGGCCACAGCATAGAACCGCTCCCATGGTTGGAAGACTTCAGGCGTGGTTATGATTCCTTACGGTATGGAGAAATACCAACTTCCATACAGCCTCTTGTTTGCGTACAAAGTTATCATGATCCAACACGTGCTCCGAAAGGTAAGCACGTTATGTATCTTTCACATTATGTACCATGGAATCTAAAGGACGGGGGGCCTGAAAAATGGGATGAAATTAAGGAAAAAGTAGCCGATTTTATTCTTGATGAGATGCAAAAATATACTACCAATATGAATTCCGAAAATATAATTCTCCGTAAGGTGCACAGTCCTATGGACTATGTGAGAATGAACCCGAATCTTTACAATGCATCCATAGACGGACCGGGAGTCTTTTTAAATCAGATGTTTTCTCACAGACCAATAGCCGAGCTTGGTCAATTGCGCGGGCCTTTTGAAGGTCTCTATTGGTCCGGACATGCTTTCCATCCGGCCGGAGCCATTTCCGGAGCAGGAAGAAATACTGTACAGATGATCATGGCGGATTTGGATATGGAATTTGATGATGTAATTGCATAAGAATTGCAGAAAACATTTAAGAAAAGGATCAACCTATGGGCATGAAGATGTATGATTCATACAAAAACGTCATGATGGACATTTCCTCTCTTAAACGAAAAGGAGATGATATAGTGATGAAAGGTACGCTAATGGGTACTATGCCGTCAACCATATATGTCAAACCTGAAGAAGTCTGGAATGCGATAAAAATGCTTTCCTGGCCGATAATCAGTTATCTTCCGATGATGGTTATAAAGGGTTGGAAGTTGTCTAAAAGATCAAAGTAGCTAAAAAGGAGATAAGATACAATGGGAGAATACGATGTAATTGTAATAGGTGCCGGACATAATGGTCTTACTGTTGCCGGATATCTTGCAAAAGCAGGCTTAAATGTCTGTGTTCTGGAACGAGCCGGTTTTATAGGAGGTGAGGCAATTACCAGAGAACTTACTGTGCCTGGTTTTAAACATGATCGTTCTTCTTCGATACATGGCCTTATTCATGCTAACCCTCTTCTTCTTAATGATGAATTGGGACTATTATCCAAACACGGGCTTAAGTATATTTTTCCTGATTCAAGCATGTCTTACATATTTCCTGATGAAACTTCTATGGTCAGCTATGAGGATCTTGACAGAACCTGTCAGCAAATTGCACAGTTTTCTGAAAAAGATGCCGATACCTATCGTAGTTTCTGTGAAGCAAGCAAACCAATGCTCAATATGCTTGTAGAAGGAATGTTCAATCCGCCGGCGCCTCTTGGTGAATTTTATGCCCAGCTTGATCGAAGCCCAGAGGGCCAACAGATTTTCAAACGTCTGTTCATGAGTGGCTACGATATTGTAACCAGGTTATTTGAACATGAGAAAACAAGAGTTTCACTTTTAAAGTTTATGAGTGAACCTATGGTTGCTCCCGAAGATAAAGGTACTGCTTTTTATCTATACGTGGCTATACCCTTAAGTCATTATTTTCCTCACGGGATACCGGTTGGAGGCTCAGGCATGCTTTCGGAAGCCATGGGAAGCGCCATAAAAGCCTTTGGAGGTACCATTAAAGTTGCCAGTGAAGTAAAAAAGATTACTGTTAAAGGCGGCAGGGCAACTGGGGTGGTTCTGGCTTCCGGAGAAGAGATAAGCGCCCGTCGTGCAATTGTTGCAAACATTGATCCGAGACTGGTCTTTCCTCATATGGTTTCCGAAACAGACAAGGGTCTGATTGAACGGCTATCTGAAATTCAGGATATTCCATTTTCCGCTATCTTACAGCATATAGCATTAAACGAGGCACCGAAATGGAAAGCGGGCAAAGATATAGGTAAGTCTATGAGCATAGAACCTTTATGCTGGCTGGATAATTTAAGGCATTTATTTGACGAACTAAGATACGGCTTGATTCCTTCACCTGAAAATCTTGCTCCATGCGTTTTCTGTACTACGGTGTTTGACCCGACACGCGCGCCGGCCGGTAAGCATACTCTGTATTTATGGCACTACATGCCATATTACCTTAAAGATGGCGGACCTGGGAAATGGGATGAAATAAAAACACAAGTCGCTGATATGGTACTTGATAAAATGAGGTTACATACAACCAATATGGGACCTGAAAATATAATAGCACGAACTATATATTCTCCCATTGATTATGAAAGGATGAATCCAAACATAGTAAACGGATCAGTGCTTGGGCCCGGTGCTTATCTTCATCAGTTCTTTTCTCACAGACCCATACCCGAGCTGGGTCAATACCGGACTCCTATAGAGGGTCTGTATATGAGCGGTCAGGCCTTCCATCCCGGAGGATCAATCACCGGCGGAGGCAGGGCTACCGTTCAGACAATTATGGCAGACCTTAAAATAAATTTTTCCGATGTTATAAAGTAATAAAATCAAACAATGACTTTCATCGATATGAAAATATGTATCAAGTGCACTGGTTGCATAGATATCTGTCCGGAATCAGCTCTTTTTCTGGGAGAAGATGCTGCAATAAAGTGTGACGCTGATAAATGTACAATTTGCGGTGATTGTGTGGATTTTTGCCCGGTAGTTGCTATAAGTATCAACGATTGACTTATAGCAATTGCCATAAATCTGTTCCGTTCGCATACGCACCCATAACCAAACAATTACAAATTTAATCGGAATATTATTTTAACAAACACTATAATGATATAACACTGCTTATACCACAGATTTTTTACATGATAATTATGGTTTTGCAAAAACCCCAAAGCCGTCATGCCGGACTTGATCCGGTATCCAGAACCCAATCAAATTACTGGTTAGCGCTAAAGCTTCACTTCGTGCCCGGCTTTCGCCGGAATGACGAAAGTGGTTTTTTCGATTGTAAATGAACCAAACAATAATAAGTTAATCAAATGTAAGCGTTTAATTAACTACACTCACAGAGCAAAGTCGATAAGTTTTTTCTGGTCAATTTTCTGGGGCAGCAGTTTTTCATAGTCAGCAGTGGTTTTGGCAAGTGGCAGGTAATTAAATATGTATCGTAAATAACTATACGGCTCCAATCCGTTTGCTTTTGCTGTTTCTATCAGGCTGAAATATATTGCACTGGCTTTGGCTCCTCTTGGATGGCCTGAAAACAGCCAGTTCTTTCTGCCGACAACAAACGGGCGTATCGCGTTTTCAGCAAGATTGTTGTCAGGTTTCAGCCTGCCGTCTTCTATATAAACAATTAGCTTGCTCCATTGATTGAGAGTATAACTCATAGCTTGTCCAAGTAAACCTTTTGGCGGGCATTGATAACTTCTACAAATTTTCTGCGTACGTGTGTCCAGCATCCAACAAGAATGATACCGGCTTTCCGGCCAAGAGCATCATAGCCTGAATACGCATCTGTCTGCACATATCCATTGCGCAGCCACAGGTACAGACTTTTTCTTCATCGCTTAAATCATGGATAACATCGACCCGTGGAAGATTTTGGGGTAAGGGCTTGCGGCCAGTCTTTTTCCTTTTGTGTGAAGGAATAATAATTGTTTCTTCTTCCGGAAGTTCTTGCTCAACAATTTCTTCCAATTCATCGAACAACTGAAGCTGTGTATCATCAATATCAATATGTTTTTCTGATTTCCGGCCAAATAGTTTTGATCTGAGATATCGATTTTTTTCTTCAAGAAATTGAATACGAAGCTGAAAAAAATCAATCGTTTTAGATTTTGAAACAATGATTTCTTTAAGTTCGTCAATACTGTCCGGAAGTTGTTGTGTGCTCAAATCCATAAAGCTTACATACTACAACTGGAAGACTTTATAAAGTATTTTCTTTAAAAAAATGCTATATTAATGTAGAATATGAAAGTTTTTTATGCCCACGAATCTGATGAAATTCTAATCCGTCAAGAAGCCAGTTTAGTTCTCTTTGACCAATCCTTAAAATTTCATCTTTTACTTCCGGCCATATGAATTTTTGTTTTTCAAGCCGTTTGTACCAAATACAAAAACCATTTCTGTCCCAGTAGAGTATCTTTATTATATCACGTCTGCGATTACAAAAAACAAACAGGTGCCCTGAAAAAGGATCAAGGTCAAGCGAATCCTCAATAAGAATGGAAAGTCCGTTAATTGATTTACGCATATCAGTATTGCCAAGAGCAAGATATACCTGAGTATGTGATGGAAACATCATCAGGATTCTAAAACCCGCAACAGTTTAATAAGCGTAGCGGATTCAAATCCGTTGCAAATCTCTATCCGGTATTTATCATAGACTGTCAGGCATATTGCCGCAGATGGTTTGAAAATATCAGCTTTCAAATTTACAGGAACAATTGAGACCGGTGCTTTAATATATTTTTTCTTCCAGTAATAAAAAGATTTGATTGATAAATTGTGAAGTCTGCAAAAATTTGCCTGAGACAGATCACTCTCCTCCCATGCTTTGATATACTTGCGCCATTGACTACGCTTTATTTTAATCTGGTCTTTTATAACCTCATCTGCCATGCTAAATCCTCCTTGTGAATTTTGGAGGCATCATGACATAATCTGAATGGTTTGTGAAGATGGGGTTAATTAAGCGCTTACAGTCAAATAAATTTTTAAGAAAAAGCTAAATTCGGTTACCCTGTTTTTCTATTTAAGTTGTATTGAGTTTATTATTGTTTTATTGTAGCATAAAAGTAGTTTGAATTTCTTTCTTGAATTCACAAGAAAGAATTTAACTCTTTTTGAAAGCGGGAAAAGCTGTCTTTTTCCCATCACTTGAGCTGAATTTAAGCTGTTTCCTCCCCAACAGGACTTTGGGTTAAGCACATTTAGTCTATTGAGCCAGTTCCAAAACGTCCCTTTTTGGCCGATCTCTGTGTTGGGTGAAAATTATAATCCTCGAAATACTCCATGTATTCCTGCGGTTAAAATTTTCACCCGCCTTGACCTTGACCAAACTGAAACGTTTTGAAAGTGGCTCTAATCAATGATTGATTTAAATATGTGAAGGATACGGATGAAAAAAAGTAAAATATTTATCCTCCTGTTTATTGTAATTATGCTAGTTGTTTTTTACATGGCCGGGCTTCAGCAGTATCTTTCTCTTGACTACCTTAAGCTCCGATTAAGTGAATTTATCGACTATTACAATTCCCACAAACTTTTTGTCATATCTGCCTATGCATCAATTTATATATTGGTTACAGCTTTAGCACTTCCAGGGGCTGCCGTTATGACACTTGCCGGCGGCGCTATTTTCGGCGTTTATATCGGAACCGCAGTTGTCTCAATCGCATCTACTACCGGAGCAGCTCTTTCTTTTGCTGGTGCAAGGTATCTGTTTCGTGAATGGATAGAAACTAAGTACAAAACTAATCTAGTAAAATTCAGCGAAGGTATTGAAAAAAATACTTTTAGCTATATCTTGTTTCTAAGGCTTGTTCCATTATTTCCATTTTTTGTAATCAATCTCGTGCTTGGACTAACAAGGGTAAAGTTTAAAACCTACGTACTTACAAGCTGGATCGGTATGCTTCCCGGCACTTTTGTTTTTATTTACGCAGGGAAACAACTTGCAGGAATTGATTCTGTAAAATCCGTAATGTCTGGGCGGGTATTGCTGGCTTTATCCATGCTGGGACTGCTTATGCTGGTTCCTTTGTTTTACGAAAAAATTAAATCCAAAATGCTCAAATAGTTATAAATTTGTATTTAAGGGGGCTTGCGTGAAACATGATTATCAAATTGCAGTAATCGGAGGAGGAAGCGCCGGTCTATCCACAGCTGCCGGAGCTGCCGGACTTGGAGCAAAAGTTGTGCTTATAGAGCGCGATAAAATGGGTGGGGAATGCTTAAACAACGGCTGTGTTCCTTCAAAAGCATTTTTGCGCTGCGCCCATCAGGCGGCAGAAATCAAGCATTGTGCAAAATACGGAATAAGAGCTTCTTTCGAAGGAGTCGATATGAAAGCCCTTATGCAAAGAGTACACAGCGTGATCAGAGAAATTGAACCCCATGATTCTGCCCAAAGGTTTACAAGCCTTGGCGTTGATATAATATCCGGCCAGGCTCAGATTACCGGAACACACAGTATACAAGTCGGAGAAAGAGAATTAAACGCAAAGTACATTGTTATCGCAACGGGTTCCGAAGCAATAGTTCCGCCAATTAAAGGGCTTAAAGAAACAAAGCACTATACAAACCGCAATATCTTTTCTCTTGATTATTTACCGAAAAAACTTGTGATACTGGGCGGAGGCCCTATTGGGCTTGAGCTCGGACAGGGATTTCGTCATCTTGGCTCCGAAGTAACAGTTATCGACATGGCTCCAAAGCTTTTCATGAAAGATGATCACGAAGTTGGCCCTTTGATGGAAAAAATCATGCGTTTAGAAGGTATGGAGTTTTACCTGGGCGCAAAGATTGTGGAAATTATACAAAATGGTGAATCAACTTTTGTGCGCATCAATAAAGATGGAAAAGATATAGACATAGCTTTTGACACTCTTCTTGTTGCACTTGGAAGGGCGGCTGTTACAAACGGTCTTGGCCTTGCTGCTGCCGGAATTGCTACCGATAAGAGAGGCTATATAATAACAAATGAGCGCCAGCAATCCAACGTACCTTCAATATATGCCTGCGGGGATATCTGCGGACCTTTCCAGTTTACACATATGGCCGGATACCAGGCGGGAATTATTCTTAGAAACATTATATTTAAATTTCCTGCAAAGGTTGATTATTCCACTGTACCCTGGGTAACTTATGCAATGCCGGAAGTAGCCCATGCAGGTTATACTGAAGATATGGCAAGAGAAAAAGGATTGCTGGGAGATATTTTACTTGAAAACCTTTCTGAGATCGACAGGGCAAAAACGGAAGATGATACGCAAGGATTCATAAAAATTATAATGGATAAAAAAAAGCGTATTATCGGAACCACTATTGTAAGCAAAAAAGCAGGTGAAATGATTGGACTTTCGTCTATGGCAATAAAACAAAAGGTAAAGGCTACATATTTTATGAATATGATCATCCCCTACCCTACCGAATCCGAAATTTATGCTCTGGCATCCAGAAATATTGCTAAACAATCTTTGAAACCCTGGATGAAAAAAATTATAAAGATGCTGATATAAAAAAAGGGCCTCGATACGACGGATATAAGTTCGACCCATCCGGGTTGAACTGCCTTCCGGTGATACGGAAATTCTTATCACGTCTTTTCTTGATCAAAATCAATTTGATTATGATGTTTTTGCCGACAGTAGTTTTGTGTTTGGAATTATTCAGTCATTAATCTTTGTTCGTATCTTGAGGCATATTATCGTTTATCATCTGCTCCATAATTTGCTTATTTTGCATATTAGTGAACTTCTTTTGCAGGCTGAAATCAAATAAAAATGAAGCGGAAGCTGCAAAAATAACTGAAGTTAGCATAGCTGCAAACCATGTTTTTAAAACATTCCAGGATAATAATGGAGAGGTTTTTCCAAAAAATTCTTTCAGGATCAAAACATCATTTTTTTTAAGAATATATATGCATACATACAGGTTTATAGCATCAATAATATATAATGCTGAACACATAATGCAAATAGCTTTAAGCACCACGAATGATATAATAGCTTCATAAACACAGAACAGTACCATAAGAACAAGCACAAGAAATATATA
The DNA here is from genome assembly GCA_018817425.1 of Pseudomonadota bacterium. Taxonomy (NCBI): domain Bacteria; kingdom Pseudomonadati; phylum Pseudomonadota; species Pseudomonadota bacterium. The sequence continues at coordinate 82,014 of JAHITX010000093.1, read as the reverse complement.
TGTATATGCCGCCTTTAAGGCTTTTATGCGGAATAAATGAGCATTTAGCAAAAATGCTAATACGAATAGATGTGCAAACAAGCCTAGCGTTGCCACGGGTATGCCCATAAATCGAGACTCATCGCTTTTAGCGATCTTATCACAGTCAAAGGTTTCATTAATTGCACAGAAACTTTTGGTAGTAGGTTGTAAGATATTGATATAATGGTGATGATAAGTAAGGTATGCAGTATTAACAATACCTAATAGCATGAGCCAGATCAATGTGGCTGCCCAATGTCTATAAAGCCCTTGTTTCCTAACGGATTGAGATTTTTCTATGGCCATAAATATCTTTCGTTTTTCCTGATTTTAAATAAAAAAAATAATAAGCATTATGAGTTTTATACAATATTTTGTAATTAGTAATGAACCTGATCCAATGCCAAAGTATTGTACCACTTTATATAATAATCAACTAAAAACCTAAAATAGTAAAGCACCAAAACAAATAAAGTGAGTAACACTATTAAATTATAAAACTATGGTAACTTGGTAGCAGACAAATATTATTTTGGATATCTTTATAGGATAAGGGCCCTTCGTTAAATTATATTTTCAGATTAATATTTAAGGTCATATACTAAAATCTGAATAGATATAGCTATTAAGTGGGACATATATTAGGCTAAGTTTCATAATAGGTTTTAGATTATTACCGTGTAACTGAAGTTTTAAACTTATTTATCAGATGCAAAGAATATTATCAAGAAGTAATTTTGCAATAATTCCTAAAATCTTCAAAATTAGATATAATTAATCTTTGTACAACGACTCCGGCTTTACTTGTATCCGAGGGAATAAGCATCAATATTCAATAAGATAAACATTGATCAAGGAGTGTAAATTAACCTTGACAAGTTAATTTACAACTAATAAATAATGATTAGTAGATAATAATAGTTATTTGTAAATAATGTTTATAATTTGAGAAATATTATGAGTAAATATACTGATAATTCGAAAGATCCTAAAAAGCGTTTAAGCGAGATGCTTGAAAAGCTTAAATTCAGAAATTTTCGTATTACACCACAGAGATATGCAGTACTAAGCATTTTAGCTGCAAGCAAAGACCATCCGGGTGTTGATCAAATTCATGAAGGAGTTAAGGCCAGGTTTCCGACTACGAGCATAGCAACTGTTTATAAAACAGTTGCTATGCTTAAAGAACAGGGAGAGGTTTCGGAACTTGGTTTTCATGACAGCAACAACAGATACGATGGCAGCAGACCATATCCTCACCCTCATATGATTTGCACAAAATGCAAAAATATAATGGATCTGGAGCTCTCAACTCTTGATGAATTCAGCAGGGAAATGGCTAAGAAAACAGGATATAAAATAGATTCGCACCGGCTGGACTTTTATGGCTTTTGTCCTGACTGTCAGAAAAAGGAGTAAACTATTTTGCACGGTTTTTTGAATTAAAGTTGAAAACAATTTTTTGTATATTAAAATGATAATATTTATTACTTTAAAAACCATAGATGGTTGTTATTACCAAAACAAAAAGAAAGAAAGAAAGAAAGAAAGGAGGATTCACAATGAAAAAGGGTAAAAAGAAACTTACCACTGCCGTAGGCGCACCCGTTGTCGATAATCAGAATGTAATAACTGCCGGGCCACGCGGACCACAGTTGCTCCAGGATGTCTGGTTTTTAGAAAAACTAGCTCATTTTGACCGCGAAGTTATCCCGGAACGCCGTATGCATGCCAAGGGTTCCGGTGCATATGGCACTTTTACAGTAACACATAATATAACCCAGTATACCAAAGCAAAAATATTTTCCAAGGTAGGGAAAAAGACTGAGATGTTTTCTCGGTTTTCTACAGTTGCCGGTGAACGTGGCGCTGCCGATGCAGAACGAGACATCCGTGGTTTTGCTCTTAAGTTTTATACCGAAGAAGGGAATTGGGACCTGGTTGGCAATAATACGCCAGTTTTTTTTCTGCGTGATCCTTTAAAGTTCCCCGATCTCAACCATGCAGTAAAGCGCGATCCGCGAACTAATATGCGCAGCTCGGGTAACAACTGGGATTTCTGGACATCCCTGCCGGAAGCTTTGCATCAAGTCACAATTGTTATGAGCGACCGTGGCATTCCATATTCTTACCGCCATATGCATGGCTTTGGCAGCCACACATTCAGTTTTATCAATGCTAAAAACAAACGGTTCTGGGTTAAGTTTCATTTTAGAACCCAGCAGGAAATTCGTAATATTACCAACGAAGAAGCTGCTAAAACAATCGGCAAATGCAGGGAAAGCAACCAGCGGGATTTATATGAGAGTATAGAAAAAAAAGACTTTCCTAAATGGACTATGTTTGTCCAGATTATGCCAGAAGAGGAAGCGACTACCTGTCCATATAATCCTTTTGATCTGACAAAGGTTTGGTTTCATAAGGACTATCCGCTTATTGAGGTTGGGGTTATGGAATTAAATCGTAATCCTGAAAATTATTTTGCGGAAGTTGAACAATCAGCCTTCAATCCGGCAAGTGTAGTGCCTGGTATAGGCTTTTCGCCTGACAAGATGCTTCAGGGAAGGCTTTTTTCTTATGCTGATGCCCAACGTTATAGGCTCGGTGTAAATCATAATATGATTCCGGTAAATGCTCCACGTTGCCCGGTTCATAGCTATCATCGGGATGGTTTGATGCGTGTTGACGGCAATCATGGAAGCACATTGGCTTATGAACCCAACAGCTACGGCGAGTGGCAGGAACAGCCTGATTTTTCCGAACCTCCTCTTAGTATAGAAGGCGCAGCAGATCATTGGAATCATCGGGAAGATGATGATTATTACAGTCAGCCCGGCAAGTTGTTTCGCCTTATGAATGCTAAACAAAAAAAGGCGCTTTTTGGAAACACAGCAAGTGCCATGGGTGATGCGCCTATAGAAATCAAAATTCGGCATATCGGAAACTGCCTGAAAGCCGATCCTGCTTATGGCAAAGGGGTAGCCCAGGCGCTTGGCATTCCACTGAGCAAAATCCCGAAATAAACTTATAGCGGGGTTTTACATAGCTGGAAAAGATTCCCAATTTCAAGCCGCACAAAGTAAAGCATAGATTCCCGGCTACTTACAGCCTGGAATCTTCTAATTGCGTAGATAATTATCAGTATCAGAATTTCAAACATTGACTTCGAGGCTGCTGATAATTGCTTATCTTCACGAATAAGCTTCTGTGCTTTTTTTTAAAGTTACCTCTATGTCCATGTTTTCTATGTTCATTCAGTTCAGTTTCTGTGTTATAATTATTTACTAAAATGATTATAACACAGGTTTTGAAAACGAATTTTTTCGCTGAATAGTTACTTAGATTTTATCTCCATATAAATCTATTGTTGGTTTAATACCGTATTTTTTCATCCGTTTCCAAATTGTGACCCGGCTTATGCCCAAAACCCTGGCAGCTTCGGACTGATTTCCGTTGGCTTCTTGAAGAATCTTTATGAGCTTTTCACGTTCCACCGAATCGTCCTGGGAGCAGATTGCTGATTTTGAACCCGCTCCTTTGACTTTTAAAATTTTTAGTGGTAAATGTTGTTTTCCAATTGCTCCGCCGGAGCAGAGGACAAATGCATATTCGATAGCGTTTCTAAGTTCTCTTATATTTCCCGGCCAAGAATAGGAGGAGAAGATTTCCATTACTTCAGGCGTGATACCCAGAATTTTTTTGCCGCTCCGGATAGAATTTTGCTTGATAAAACTTTGAACGATAAATGGAATATCTTCCATCCTTTCCGAAAGAGTCGGGCAATGGAGCGGAAAAACATTGATGCGAAAAAACAAGTCTTCCCGGAAAAGCCCATCGGCAATCAATTGTTCAAGGTTTTTGTTTGTTGCAGTAATTATATGCACATTAACAGGAATAGGGTTATGGTCGCCGACCCTTTCAATTTCTTTTTCCTCTAAGACCCGAAGAAGCTTTACCTGAATCGAAAGGGGTATGTCACCGATTTCATCCAGAAATATGGTGCCTTCATGGGCAGCCTCGAAACGTCCGATTCTCGTTTTATCGGCTCCGGTATAAGCGCCTTTAATATGACCGAAGAGTTCGCTTTCCAGAAGATTTTCATTTAAAGCCGCACAATTTACTTTTACAAAAGGTTTTTCACAACGAGCACTGGCCTGATGAATTGCCCTTGCCACCATTTCTTTGCCCGTACCGCTTTGACCCTGAATCATGACCGGAGCGTCCGACTGGGCAACATTATCAATCAGTTCAAACATATTCTGCATAATTACAGATTTGCCAAGTATCCCGTAATAACCATCATCCAAGTGATATGTTTTTCTTAAAGATACAATTTCTTGTTGTTGGCGCACCAATTGTGAAACATCGGTCAGGGTTTCTACGGCGCCAATTATCTCACCGTCTTTATCATGCAGAACGGTCGCGCTTTTGATAATGTGTACAGTGCGGCGATCTTTATGAGTCATCAAACATTTCTTGTTTTTACTTTTGCCCTTTACAAAAAGTTTGCACCATACTTCCCCGGGACCCCCTCCTTTAATTTTGCATCCCGTGCAGTTTAAAATACGGCAAGACTTACCGATAAGTTCTTTGGATGAATATCCTGTCAAACGCTCAGCCGCAGGATTTGCGGACATAATATTACCTTCCGGATCGATCACCAAAACTCCGTCCTGTATGGTTTCTATGATCGTTTCCCAGTGCTTTCCGATATCCATAACGATTTTCTCCCCAATCTGAAGTTTTTATAAAGAATGAATACATTACAACATAAGGATCAATATATTATCAGCAGAGATGGTGATATGCAGCTCTATTTTCTAAGTTAATCTTATAAGGTTTTTACTTCAAAATTAAGAAATAACAATTACATAAAAAATTACAAAATATTTGCAGTTCCATTTTTTATGTGTTAATCTATATCAGTTTTCAAATGGTTCTTTCGCCTTAATCTCAAACTTTTTTTGGGCCTTTCCTTAAGGAAGAACCTATAATCACTTTCCAAATATTGCACCCTGTAACGGTTGAACCTCTTGGGGTCGCACTAACAGAGCTGTTGGTCTGATGCATGAAATTAAACGGATAAAAAATTATCGTTTAATTGTAAACCTGTAAAGTTAACACCTGTTAACATAACAATAAAACTAAATAATGCAAGAAAAAACAAGATAGTAAAATGCATTATCATTTCAGTCAATTAGCTATTTACTTATCGTTTTATTTTCATTTGGTACAATCATTGCTCTGGTGATCTGTTACTGCTGGTACCGGGTGTTGATAATATGTCGGGTTCATATTGGATGCACTAACCATGCACCTGCCTCAAAAGTATCGGGTAAAGTCATACACTTAAAAAGGAGGGAAAATTGAAACAGAAAAAAAAATTAAGGGTAAAAATTTTTGCTGAAATCTTTAGTCTGCTCTTTATGTTGTCTCTGTTTTCAGTATCTGATGTTTTTGCTGAAAATGAAATTCAGACTCTTAAAGAGCAACTTCAGACCATGTCTCAACAAATGGAGGAACTCCAGAAAAGAATTGAAGCTATGGAGACAACAGAGTCTGAAAAAAAGGACCAGATCAAAGAGATGGATAGCCGGCTCAACAAGGCTGAACTTCATACGGCCACCGACAAAATCTCATTTGGCATTGATTTAAGAACCAGAGCCGAAAGCATTCACTACCAGGATCTCAGAGTGGCACCGACCTCTCTGACAAACGGTTTTTTTGTCAACGCTTCAGCAGGCGGCTTTAATGGTGCAACACTTGCACAGGCTCAAGCGGGTATTGCTGGTATGATAGCAGGCGGTATGGTTCCGCCTGTTGAGCAATACAATATTAACAATGACATCATTTACACCAACAGGATCCGTTTGGAAATGAAAGCCAAAGTTAATGACAACCTTGCTTTTGCCGGTCGTTTAGCAACATACAAGGTATATGGTGACAGCACCGGTGTCAAATTCAACCATGGAAGCCTTGGAGACGCTACATTTGACGGCAATACATCAACCCTGCCCCACGGAGACACTATTCGTCTTGAACGGGCATATTTTAATTATAAAAACTATATGGGATCAGTGCCGTTTAACCTGTCTTTAGGTCGTCGCCCCTCCACAGAAGGTCCACCGCTTGAATACCGTAACAACGGCCTTGAGGGCGGATCACCCGTAGCTACTCTTATTAACTGGCAATTTGATGGTGCTTCTTTAAGCTTTGGTTTAGAGGATGCCACAAACATTCCCGGTTTTGAATTAAAATTCTGCTATGGTTTGGGTTTTGAAAGCGAATATGGCAACAGCGCTTCATTGAGCAGTACTGCGGATGTAGATGATGTCCATATGGCCGGTTTTATTGCAACGCTTTTTAATAACGATACAACCAGCGCAGTATTTAATTATGCCTATGCATGGGATGTTACCGACGGTTTTACGGGTCTAACGGTTATGCCGTTTATCGCCTATAAAGACGATAGTAACAATGATGGTGTTAATGAGTATTATTTTCAAAAAAATTATGGGGGTTTTATCAGCAGACTTGAGCCAACTAGTAATATCGGTGACTGGCAAGCTGCTTCATTACTTGTAAGATCAAATCTTACTGAGAAATTTGATAAAGATATCGATTTCTTTATATCCGGTTCATGGAGTCATACGGACCCATCACAGATCTCGGAAAATCCATTTTATGAGATTATGGGTCAGGGTCTTTTGAGTTCCAACGGAGACTTGAAAAGCCGGGATGGATACATGATCTATGTGGGGGCTATTTTCCCCATGCCGCTGGATGCCAAGGTTGGCCTGGAATATAACTATGGATCAAAATACTGGTTTAATTTTACCGGTGCCGAAGATTCACTTATCGGCAGCAAACTTGCTACCCGTGGACAGGTATATGAAATCTATTATAACCAGCCTATAGTCGGCCGAAATTTTTTCATACAACTTGGCGGTCAGTACTATGATTATGACTATACCGGAAGTGGAAATCCATTGGGTGAGCCGGTTAGAATCAATAAATTAACTTCTTTTGATGCCTTATTCCCGGTTGTCGACAAGGTATGGAATGCTTATCTGTCGGCTACATTACGTTGGTAGCATAAAGGGGGCAGATTTATTTGCCCCCTGTTTTTTCCATGCAAGCAAGTAAAGTCTTGCATTTTACCCTCCATCCATTAAGCCCTCTCTCCACGGAGAGAGGGTGGATGGAGCGGATATCAAGATATTGTTAAAAAATTCATTGACCCGGAATCTATAGTGGACCCTATGAATATGAAAACGAAAATACGAAAATACTACATTGCTGTTTTTGAACAGGAATGGCCCTCATGGCTGGCTGGTATATTAGTTGCCATCATTGCGCTTATGATGTTCCTTTGGCAGAGTCCCTGGGGAATTGCAGCAGGTTTAAATAACTGGGGTGACTGGTTGTACTATCTTGTGGGAGCATACAAAGAACGTCCTGTGGCATCCTGGCTTCATCCGGTTTCACTGTCCGATGCCGGTATCGTAATCGGAGCCTTTGTTTCAGCACTTATGGCACGTCAATTTAAAATCCATCCGGCGCCCAAGCTTGAATATGCAAAAGGCATAGCAGGCGGAATACTTATGGGCGCCGGTGCTTCAATGGCCAAGGGTTGTAATGTGGGCGGCTTCTTTTCTGCCGTTGCCATGATGTCGGCAGGCGGATTTGCAATGATGATCGGCCTGGGTGCAGGTGCATGGGTGGGACTACGTTATTTGCTCTGGGAAATGGAGCATATTCCGAGCCAGACGGTTTATGCAAAACCAAAAGATGCAACAAAAGCCAAGACTTTTGATTGGCTAAAAATCCAACCGTATATAGGGGTGGTGGTGGCCATCGGTATAGTCGTTGTTTTTTATACCTATGCATTTTTAAACAAGACCCAGTTAGGAGGATGGCTTTTTTTCGGCTTTTTAATCGGTATGGTGATGCATCGTTCGCGATTTTGTTTTGTGCGCCCCTTTCGTGATCCATTCATGACCGGTGAGGCGAAAATGGTAAAAGTGGTGGCGATTAGTATTATCATTTATTTTACGGGAACAGCTGTAATCAAATGGGCGTATCTCCAGGAGCCGTCTATGGGTGTTTACCATCCTTTTGTTTTAGGCAGCTTGATGGGTGGTTTTATTTTCGGTATCGGGATGATTCTGGCCGGAGGTTGTGCCAGTGGTACTTTATGGCGTGTGGGTGAAGGGCAAACCAAGCTTATGGTGACTCTGGTGACATTTGTGCTGACCAATTCACTGGTTTCTAAAGTTTTGCTTAACAGCAACCTGTATAAAAAGCTTGGCCAGGACATGTTTATACCGGATATACTTACCTGGCAAATTACTATACCTTTTATGTTGGTGTTTTTTCTGGTCTGGGTTCTGGTTGCCATGTGGAATGAAGAAACGGAAAAATTTGTTATATTTTGATAACAGGAAAGAGGAGTTATATTTATGGATCTTGAAAATATTCAACCAAACAATGTCTTAGACACCCGTGGCCTTACTTGCCCCATGCCGCTTTTAAAAACAAAAAAAGCCTTAAAAGAAATGGCATCCGGTGAAATTCTGGAAATTCTTGGAACTGATCCGGGATCAAAAAAGGACATTCCTGATTTTGGAAATAAAGGGGGAAACCAGTTTGTCGGCATGCTGGATACTTCAGAAGGCCACACAAGATATTTTATTAAAAAGGGGTAAAAGTCAATCATGAAAAAAGTTGCAGTTATCATCAAAGATACAGATCAACAGTATGAGGGGCTTCGGACCAGCCTCGGTCTTTTGCTTGAGGACACAAACGTTCAGATGTTTGTTCTTCACCATGAAATTGCCAACATGGATGAAGCATATAGTGACAATATGGAATTTTTAGATGAAATGGAAGGTGAAAGGTTTTCAAATAATTCTGCCAATGTGGAAAAATACGGCTTTAAATATATTACCCTGGCGGATGTGGGTGTAAAAATCCGTGAAGCTGACCTTGTAATACCATTTTAAAGGATAATAAAATGAAAGTACTTAATATTCTAAGATCAGAACCGGATGAAACCGTTGAAAAACTTGGCGAAGCTGTTTCCAAAGAGAATCAGTCATCCGTTATAATGCTATATGAAGGCAATGTTGACTGGGAAGGGCTTGTAGATGATATATTTCTACATGATAAGGTTATTTGCTGGTGGTAGGAAGTTAATGACATCAATATCAATTTTAGTAAGGAGTAAAGGCTATGGCTGATACGCTGGGTATTCTTGTAAATACAGACAAGCATCTTGATTATGTTGTCAACCTGACACGGGCCGCACATTTGAAAGGAAAAGATGTTCATATATTTTTTACAGGAAAGGGTGTGCTTCTTACGCTTAAACCTGATTTTAAGAAACTGGTGGGAAAAGCAAAACTGGCAATATGTGACGTCAGTTTCAGAGCTAATGGGCTGCACGGGCGTGAAGATGAGGTTCCCGGCGTTGGGTTCAAAGATTTTGCCACCCAGGCAAAAAATGCTGAAATGGTGGCCAACATGGATCGATATGTGGTTTTTTAATTAAAATCCTAAGCAATATAATATAAGGAGGTAACATGTTAAAAAAAGTAGTATTAACTTTAATGGTAATTGGTTTTGTATTTACTTCAATAGGTATTGGTTTTGCCGGTGAAGATGGCAATTCGCGTAAAGGTAAATACACGTATCGCAATGTTTACAAAGCGTGCAGCAAGCGTGGTGAAATTGATTCTCCCAAACCGCTATTGAGTCCTGATTCAAAAACACAGGCCCAATGGAAGCGGACTTTCGAAAAAAAAGATTTTGATCAGTTTAAATGCAGTGAAGAATGGAGCAAATTGTCAGAAAAAGATTTGAACGACATTTATTCGTATTTATATGAACATGCGGCAGATTCTCCGTCCCCGGCAAAATGCAAGTAGATTTATTTGATATGAATGCTTAAAGGCGCAAAGACATATTTTCTACTTCTTTATTTGTGTCTGTTGCGCCTTGGCAGCAATAAAAAAATGGATATACTATGATGATGTTTAAATTAACACACAAACGTTATGTATTATACTTTCTGTGGATATGTTTCCTGTTTTTTGCGTCTACACTTTTATTTGCAAATCAGGATCAGGATGCACCCGGTTTGGAACTTGCCCGGCAGGTAGTTAAAGAAGCAAAGAATACTACCACAGCCGATCACTCACAGTTCAAAGCATTGAATCAAAATTTTACTTCAGGACCCGAAATCAGTAAAGCCTGCCTTTCGTGCCATACTGAGGCGGCCAAGCAGTTGAAAAAAACGCTTCACTGGACGTGGCTTGATCCCAATTCACCAAAGGATAATCAAATGGGCAAGGCCGGATATTCGGTAAACAATTTTTGTATTTCAGCCAATGCAATGAATGATCATCACTGCAACGAATGTCACATCGGATGGAATGAGGAAGGCAAAAAAGCTGAAATCGATTGCCTGAAATGTCACGGCCGGAAAAAAATCAACTGGGAAGAGGTTTTGGGAGATTATAAGTATTTTGCTGAGTCAAAAGATCCGGAAGAAAATGCTCTTGCAAAAGACGCTCAGGCTGAAATCCACGAAGTTGTCCAGAGTATCGGACGCCCAACTCGTAAAAACTGCGGTTCCTGTCATTTTTCCGGTGGAGGCGGAGATGGAGTTAAGCATGGTGATTTGGATCCTTCTTTAATTAATCCCAACAAAGAACTCGATGTTCATATGGGATATGACGGCCAGGATTTTGAGTGTACCAGATGCCATACAACAATTGCACACCATGTTGCAGGAAGGATTTACGGAACACCAGCTTCTGAAACACGTCACAGCCTTCTTGAGCACGATCTTGAGCCTAAAATCATGTGTGAATCCTGTCACAGTGACAAACCTCATGCGTCAAGCAGTAAAATGAATGACCATACGGACAAGGTTGCATGTCAGGCCTGTCATGTTCCTGTAATTGCAAAAGTTTTACCTGTTCAAAGATGGTGGGACTGGTCCAAGGCAGGTAAGAAAAAAGACGGGAAGCCTTATGATGTAAACGGTCCTTTCGGAAAGCCGGTATATCAAACGACCAAAGGAGATACAAAATGGGAAAAAAATGTGGTTCCAAAATATCTGTGGTTCAACGGTTCCATCAAAGGGGTCACAGCCAAAGATATGATTGATCCGAGTAAGATAGTCAAACTGGCCTGGCCGAATGGAAATCGTAATGATAAAAACGCACGTATTTTCCCCTTTAATATTCATTCGGGCAAACAGCCCTATGACACGGTAAACAAAACAATGACAACGCCGCTTTTATCCGGAGAACATGGATACTGGACCACTTTTGACTGGCAGGATTCAATCCAGCGTGGCGCAAAATATCTGGATCTGCCATTTAGCGGCAAAATTGACTTTGTAGAAACCGCCTATGTTTTTCCAAGCACCCATATGGTGTCTCCCAGGGAAGAAGCGCTGAAATGCAGTCAGTGTCACACACGGTCTGACAGCCGTCTGGCCAATCTGGCAGGATTTTATATGCCGGGGCGCGACAAAGTCAATATTATCGACTTTGCCGGATGGGCCATTGTTCTATGCTCATTTGGTGGTATTGTTCTCCACGCTCTGGGCAGGATCTTTACCAATGGCCGTAAGAAGGAGGAGTAATCGATGCATTCAATAAAACTGATAACCACCTATCTGTACACCCGCTACGAGCGTTTCTGGCACTGGCTGCAAATGCTTCTGATTTTTTTGCTTCTTATAACAGGTTTTGAAATCCACGGGGTTTACTCGCTGATGGGCTTTGAACAGGCGGTCGAGGTGCATAATTTCCTTGGTATTACCTGGCTGATTGCTTTTGCATTTTTTGTGTTCTGGATATTTACGACCGGTGAATGGAAACAGTATATTCCCACCACAAAAAAGTTGTTGGAGGTCATACATTATTACGGTTTTGGTATTTTTAAAGGCGAATCGCACCCGGTGCCGAAACGAAAAGGCGCCAAGCACAATCCATTACAACGACTGACCTATCTCTCCCTGGCAGCAATGCTTTTGCCCATCCAGATGTTCACGGGAATTTTCTACTGGACATATAATTCCTGGGAGAGTTGGGGGCTTGATTTTCTTTCTTTAAACGTTGTGGCGCTGATTCATCTGGCCGGAGCATTCTCCATCCTCGCGTTTATCGTTGTACATGTATATATGACAACAACCGGCCACTCAATTTTTGCACATATAAAGGCCATGATTACAGGGTGGGAAGAAATCGAAGAAGGTGAGGAAGTAGAAGATTGGGAAAAAGCATCTCGCGGATTATGTTCTGAAAACGCATCTGCTAAAGAAGTATAAAACAAAAAAGACGGGAATTTGAATTCGTATCGATTTCCGTCTTCAGCCATTTTGGTTTTTCAATACATCCTTATGGGATTGAACGCATTTCCGAAAACATAAGTTATCCATAAACCGTAACTATTACTAATACATACGTATCACATGATAAAATCCAATAAAAAAGCCCGCTCAATTAATGAACGGGCTATAATTTTTGGCTCCCCAGCACGGACTCGAACCGCGGACAAAGTGGTTAACAGCCACTTGCTCTACCTGCTGAGCTACTGGGGATCAGTCTTTTAAAGAATTGATTATCTAATAAAGAACGGCTATAAAGTCAAGCAAAATTTCTCGACAACCAGCAATTCTCGGTGAATGTAATTTTGGGTCAGCTTTAGGGACATGGCAAAGTTTGCTGAAACATCGTGATAGAGACAGAAAAATCACCTAATAGAGCCACTTTCAAAACGTTTCAGTTTGGTCAAGCTCAAGGCGGGCGAAAATTTCAACCGCAGGAATACATTGAGTATTTCGACAGGCTGTTGCAGAACCACTTTTTTCAAAATTGAGAGTCAATAAAATCAATGAGTTACAACCTCGAAAAGGGTAATATCGGCATTCTGTAACAGCCTGTCGAGGATTGAAATTTGAGCCCAACGCAGAGATCGGCCAAAATGGGGTGTTTTGAAACTGGCTCAATAGTATGTTACATTCTGTCCCTTTTGGAAGCTTTGCATAGGGAATACCTATCCTTTATTTTCTTCCCCGCCGGAACGGTCAAACCTTTTAGAATCGCACGGGCATAGTCCGTGGTTTAATTTGAAGCAATTAGAATAACTTTAACTTCATACGCAATTCCACCATCTGTGTCCCGCAACGGCTGTATATCGGTTATGCTTTTCGTTAAATCGTATTTTTTATATTCCAATGGCAAGTGTTTTTGATTCAGTGCGAAATGCGCTACCTCCGCCAACAGTAATAGAAATAAACGAAAGGGAAACAGCAATTTTGGACTGCAATGATATGAAGCTATCTAAAAAGCAGTATTATTGTTATTCATAAGTAAAATATTATTTTTTTTAACAATAAGTTAAATATCATAGAGTATGAGGCCGATTGTTTGCTTGTTTTCTTATCAATTTATGATATATGGCTGATAAATTTATTTATATTTCAAAATAGTCGTGAAATTTTATAATCACAAAAGTTTATTACCGGATCATGGGCATGTTTTTTGCTTTAATTTAAAACTTAAGATTGGGCTTGTAACTGATATTATTTATTGATATTTTTGTATTTTTTGCCTGGCATTATTACATGTTTGCATGATTTAGAAACATCGTTTTTACATAGCCATGCATTACTTCAAACAATATACAGGCGTTAATCAAACATGATATTGAAATTTATATGCTGATAGGATATATGGTAACATTAGCCAAGTTCCTGAGAGCAATACTTGATATATAATTATTTTAATATATTATAAATACCTAAGAATTACCGGAGTAATCGGCCCGGTTGGAAAGCCGATTTTTTTACTCTTTTTTATATATAATATGAACAATAGTATCATTTTGTTATTTAAATGATCAAAAAACGCTGGAGGTAAAAAAATGAGTCAGGAAGTGCGGTCTCCGATGCAAGGAGTTATTCTGGAGATATTGGTTAAGGAAGGCGATAAGGTAGCTGAAGATGACGAGCTTTTAATTCTCGAAGCGATGAAAATGGAAAACCCTATATATGCCCCGTCAAACGGAACGGTAAAGGAAATTAAGATTAAAAAAAAGGACGGGGTTGAAGTAGACCAAATATTAATTGTCTTGGAATAAACGACAAATAAAGTGTATTTCATAAAGGTATTAATATTTACTGTTTTAATAAATTACAAAAATCAGCTGCATTTAGCTGATTTTTGTAATTTATATATTTTGCATCTGTAACAGGTTTCAGTATCATTTTTTAAGGAGATATTTTTATGGCTGAAAATATTTGGGTATCCGCAATCAGGATTTTTATATATGGCTTTGGCACAGTATGTACCAGTTTAATTATATTAATGTTTTGTATCAAACTAATGAGTGCTGCAATCCTGAGACTGAAAGGCAGTGAAAAAAATGGCTGAAAATTTTTCTTTATTGAATCAGATTATATTTAATACAGGTTTTCTTCATTTGCAAATCGGCCACGTAATAATGTGGATCATTGCCTTTTCCTTTATTTATCTTGCCATAAAAAAAGAATTTGAACCGCTTCTTTTGTTGCCTATCGGTTTTGGAATACTTCTTGTTAATCTTCCGTTAGCACCGATAATGGGAATGACTGAGGGAGCTGAAGGCCTGCAAAGAGATCTTGTTAAATGGTTTTATGACTTCGGTATAGCTACTGAGATTATCCCGTGTTTGATTTTTATGGGTGTTGGTGCGCTTACTGATTTCGGGCCTTTGATAGCAAACCCTAAAACTTTGCTTTTGGGCGCTGCTGCCCAATTTGGAGTATACATAGCTTTTTTCGGAGCGATAATTTTCGGATTCAACTTACAGGAAGCCGCATCTATAGGCATTATAGGTGGCGCTGACGGACCTACATGCATATATCTTACTTCAAAACTGGCTCCGCAATTGTTGGGCGCAAATGCTTTGGCTGCATATTCCTACATGGCAATGGTGCCTCTGATTCAGCCTCCCATTATGAGACTGCTTACCACCAAGGAAGAGCGAAAAATCAAAATGAAACAAATGCGGCCTGTTTCAAAAACAGAAAAAATCATTTTCCCTTTAATGGGTACAGTTCTTATCTGTATGCTCGTTCCTGCTGCAACTCCCTTAATAGGTATGATGTTTCTTGGAAATCTTTTCAAAGAAAGCGGAGTTGTTGAAAGATTAAGCCATGTAGCACAAAATGAGCTTTTAAATATTGTTACTATATTTCTTGGCTTAGCAATTGGTGCCACAATGAATGCTGAAGCTTTCCTTAAACCCCAACCTATTTTTATCTTCTTATTAGGACTTGCCGCTTTTGCTTTCGGTACTGCAAGCGGAATAATAATGGCTAAGGTCATGAATCTTTTCTTAAAAGAAAAAATCAACCCCCTTATAGGTTCTGCTGGTGTTTCAGCTGTTCCTATGGCGGCCAGGGTATCGCAAATAGAGGGACAAAAAGCCAATAAGCAAAATTTTCTATTGATGCATGCCATGGGACCTAATGTTGCAGGGGTAATAGGCACGGCAATAGCCGCCGGATTATTTCTGACAATGCTTAAATAAATATATTGGCGGTAAGCTTTGCATAAAACATTAAAAAAGGTTATATTGAATTAAATTTTCTTGTGGTTTGCCAAAGTACTTATCAGGTTATAACCAATGAGCCAGTTTCAAAACGCCCTATTTTGGCCGATCTCTGCGTTGGGCTCAAATTTAAATCCTCGAAATACTCAATGTATTCCTGTGGTTGAAATTTTCTCCCGCCTTGAGCTTGACCAAACTGAAACGTTTTGAAAGTGGCTCCAATAAGAGGAATTATGCAAAGTCCTTCGACAAAATTGATGATAAGTGAGAAAAGCCCAGACAATTTAAAAATTGCGATGCTGGGTTCCTTTCCCCCGCTTCGAGGACTTAGCAGTTATTGTCTGGAACTTGCTTTATCTATTGCGGACCTGACTGATATTGAATTTATATCATTTAAAAAACTATATCCCGCGTTCATGTACCCTGGAGGTGAGCTTAAAGAAGACAATACATTCCCGGTTCCACACCATCCGAATCTTAAAATAAAACGCAGACTAACCTGGTATAATCCGTTAACCTGGCTAAAAGAAGGGATGTTCGGCAATGGTGATTTATTGCATGCACAGTGGTGGAGCCTGCCGCTTTTCCCTGTCTATTTAATAATACTTACTTTCTTTAAAATACGATGCCGTCCCATAGTAATCACGGTTCATAATGTTTTAGACCATGAGAAATCATATACATATAAAATGTTTTCGGGTTTACTGTTCAAGCTTGCAGACCATCTAATCGTTCATACCGCAAAAAATAAAGAGCAGATGATTACCGAATACGGGACTTCGCCCGATAAACTGAGTCTTATACCTCATGGCTCTTTGGATTTCCATGTAAAGCATAACATAAACAGAGAAGAGATCCGAAAAGAAATGGGATTTAATACAAATGATAAAATCATTCTTCTTTTTGGCACTATCCGTCCATATAAAGGAGTTGATACGGCTCTTAAAGCATTTGCACAAGTTATAGCAAAAGCACCCGATTCCCGTCTTTTGATAGCAGGCAAGCTATGGGAGAAGTGGGACCCTTATCAGAATTTGATAAAGGAGCTTAATATAGAAGAACATGTTTCAACTTATCTTGATTATATACCTTCCGGTGAAGTATATAGATATTTTACGGCATCAGATATAGTAATTCTGCCATACCACCATTTTGACAGCCAAAGCGGTGTGGGGGCTACAGCGGTTTCTTTCCGCAAACCATTAATTGTAACAGATGTAGGCGGATTGCCTGATCTTGTTTGCGATAGGCGTTTTATTGTCAGTCCAAACGATGAGTCTTCTCTTGCATCTGCAATCATTGAATGCATAAATGATCCAATTCAATTAAAAGCCATGACGGATGCATCAGATACTATTATTGAAAAGCTATCTTGGCCTGCGATAGCAAAAAAAACTTATTCTATTTATAATCAAGTATTGGATTTATAAAAAAGCTTTGATGGGGCATAAAAGTGAGCTATCTTAAAGAAGTAATTCCAAAGATTATGCGATATCACCTGGCAAGAAAGAGTATCATATCTTGCGGTTTGCCCTTAAATCTTACATTTTCCGTCACTAATATGTGCCAGTCCCGTTGCCGCACCTGCAATATCTGGGCTGTATATGAAAAAGATCCAGAAAAACTAAAAGAAGAATTAACAATTGATGAAATTGAAAAAATATTTTGTTCGATGGGACATGTCTATATATTTAATATCAGCGGAGGCGAACCCTTTTTACGGCCTGATATTACTGAAATTATAAAGCTTGCCTGCAAATACTTATCTCCGGGCATTATTCATATACCTACAAATGCTATAGATGTTGAACCCGCATATAATAAAACACGTCAAATTATTGATTTTCTAAAATCAGAGTTTCCAAACACCCATCTGACTGTTAAACCGAGCCTGGATCATATAGGGGATAAGCATGACAAAATCCGAGGGGTAAAAGGTAATTTTGAAAAAGTTATGGAATTGTTTAATAAACTTAAATCCATGCAGCCTGATTTTCCTAACTTTCATGCAGAGCTTGGCACCGTTATATCAAAATGGAACGTTAATGACATAGAAGAAATCTCTGCTTTTGTAACATCGCTTGGTGTTGATAGCTATAGAAATGAAATTGCAGAACAGCGATTTGAAATGTTTAATACACAAAACGCTATAACACCGAAGGTTGAAGATTACGAAAAGGCGATAGAGCACTTTGTGTCTCACATCAAAGCCAACATGAAAAACCGTTTGTTCTTTCTTCGCATTACTAATGCTTTTCGTCTTGTGTATTATTCTCTTGCTATTCAAATCCTTAAAGAAAAGCGTCAGGTTATTCCCTGTTATGCGGGTATTTCCAATGCCCATTTATCCCCATACGGCGATATCTGGGCCTGTTGTACCCTTGCAAATCAGAAATCTATGGGAAATTTGCGTGATTATAATTATAGCTTTATAGACCTTTGGAACAGTAGTCAGGCGGATACTGCCCGAAAAGAAATATATAACGGAACATGCAACTGTCCTCTTGCAAATCAGACATATTCAAATATGCTTATGAACGTACCTACCATGTTTAAAGTACTGTATAAAATGATAAATTAAAAGGCTTGATGTGCGATATTTAATAACCGGTACAACCGGTTTTATAGGACCTTATCTTATTCGAAAATTGACTTCTCTTGGCCATACCTGCAGATGTCTTATTCGAAAAGGAAGTAATACCGATGCCCTGAAAGATTTTGATGTTGAATATGTTACTGGTGACATTACTGACCCTGCGACTCTATATTATATCACCGAGGGTATGGATTGCCTCATTCATATGGCAACAATAGGTCATATGAATAATTTTACAGTAAGCGAAGCCATGTTCGATGAAGTAAATGTACGGGGAACTTCAAACATCATGAAAGCAGCTCTGTCGGCAGGTATTAACAAGATCGTGCATTGCAGCTCAGTTGCCGCTATGGGAATAAGCCAGGATATTCCTGCAACAGAAAAAAGCGAATGCTACCCTCATCATCCTTATGGCAGAAGCAAATTAAAAGCTGAAAAAGAAGTTCTGCGCATGTTTAAGCAAGAAAAGCTGCCTGCTATCATAATAAGATTTTCTATGGTGTACGGCCCTGGCGATAAAAGAGACATGTTAAAACTTATCCGCATGGCAAAAAAGGGGTTGTTCCCGAAAGTTGGCAAAAAAGCCAAGCTGACTCCGCTTATACATGTTGAAGATGCCGTGGAAGGAATTCTGGCAGCAGTAGAAAAAGGCATGCCGGGAGAAATTTATCTGATAACAAATCCACAATCCGAAGAGTTTGACAACATACGTAAAACTATTCAGCAAGCACTGGGTATTCGTAAAACTGTATTGTATATTCCGGAATGGTTGGCATTAGCAGGAGCTTTATTTGCCGAAAAGACATTTTCACTTTTTGGGAAAACACCTCCGGTTTCCAGAAAAAATATAGAATCTACTTTGGCAGACAGGGTTTTTTCAATTGAAAAGGCACAAAAAGAGCTGGGGTTTAATCCTATAATAAGCCCTTATGATGGAATTAAAGATACTGTGGATTGGTATAAAAAAAAGGGGTGGATATAAAGTGGGAAAGGAAATAGAAGTATTCGGGGTAACCTACGACAGATATGTACTGCTGAATCTGCACAAAATCTTTGCAAAGCAATTTAACTTAAAAACCGTACTTGAAATGCCGAGTCATGGTGCAAAAGCAGCAGGATCTTTGTATTCAATAGGTTTTGGACTTGCTGGTTGCAAGGTGACGCTCGTGAACCCCGAATCTGATATGCTTTATGGATGGGAAAAAATAGGAATAAAAAATAAAGTTGAACCGGTTTCAAATATAGATGTTTATAATACAGACTTTCAAGATAACCAGTTTGATCTTTCCTGGAATTTCGTCACATGGACAGAAATTGATAATCCGCCAAAATATCTTGTTGAAATGAAACGGATTTCAAAAAAATATATTCTTCTTGTAACCTGCAATAATTTTCAGCCCGGATACCCCTGGCACAGGCTAATTCACAAAGTATTCGGGTTCCCTTGGACACATGGACAAGTAAAGTACAATCATATTACTAAAGTAAAAAAACTTTTCAAAGAAACCGGAATAAATGTTATTGAATATGGCGCTATCGATACCCCTGGATGGCCTGACCCAAGCGGCCCAAGAGACATAAGACTTCACAAAAGATTCGGAAGTAAAAATGAAGAACCACCAAAAGAAAAACCGGTTTGGGAAGTACCTTTTATTGAATATGTAAGTACAGGAATATATCCGGGCTGGATGAAGGCATTAGGCAAATGGGATATGGCTTTCAGGAGGGGAGTTTTCAAGCTGCCTATGAGTCATTTATTTTATGTGCTGGGGGAGAAGTGATTATAATCAAACGTTATTCATCAAAAGTTAAAACAAAGTCTCCTGTTAAAGCCTTTTTAAAATGAATATCATTGGATATTATAAGATCAACGCTATTTATAATTCCTGATGCAATAACTATTTCAAATATAAGATAATATTTGTATCCACCAATATGCATTTGCCTGATACAGACTTTTCCAGAAAGGTGGATTTTATCACACTGACCTGTCTTTTCTTTCTTTATCTATATATTCTTTTATATCACCCGCATTTTCTCCAAAACTGCCTGTTGTTAATCCTGACAGTTTTTCCGTGAAAGATGAAACAGGCTGGAGAATAATTTTATTATCTTCCCTGCTTAACAGGATTTTTGTGCCTGATTTTATATTCATCTCTTTTCGAATGCGTGCAGGTAGAATAATATATCCTCTGTTTGAAACCGTCACATTATCAGTAATCATGCTGTCATTCTCCATAAATGCTGTTAATCTTATTATTAATTGCAATATTTATTACTGTCAACAAAAGATAATTTTATACTATTTGACACAATTTAAAATAATGGCTATTATCAAAATCAAACATGTACATAATCAGGAGTATTCAACCATGGAAAATGTAGGCGTTAAAGAACTTAGAGACAGTCTCAGCATCATCCTTAAGAAAGTGGAAAATGGGGAGATAATAAAAATCATGCGACACGGAAAAGCTGTTGCAGAGCTTAAGCCGCTGGTAACCCCCAGTGAACAAATGTTATTAAATAACCTAAAAAATAAAGGTGTGTTAGGGGGCGGCAATGGCAATATTGGCTTCATAAAGAGTGTTAAGAACAAAATTCCTGATATGCCTGTTTCCGACTTAATTACACAGGATCGTAAATGATTTCCTATTTTGACAGCAGCAGCATAGTAAAATGGTTTTTTGACGAACCATATGCCGAAATTTCACGCTCGCTTAAAGATGAAACGGATATGGCTTTTACCTCATTAATTTCATATCCGGAAGTATTTTCTGCCTTCAGACGTGCATGGAAAGAAAAACGATGTTCAAAATACGACATAGAGATTGTTCAAGGAGAGTTTTTGCGGATTTGGCATGACTTTCGTTGGATTAAACCAAACGAAATATTGATCTCAAATACCAGAGAATTAATTTTCAGGCATGAATTGAAAGGATATGACGCTGTTCATCTGGCATCTTCGCTGATATTGAAAGATCAAAGCAACGGCATAGAAATATTTTTCTCATGTTTTGACAAAACTCTAAATAAGGCGGCTAAGAAAGAAGGATTAATAATACATGAAATTTCAATGTAATGAATCCGGAAAGGTATATAAGAATGCCTGTATGATGAAGGCATTAGGTAAATGGGATATGTTGTTTAGGAAAGGAGTTCTCAAACTGCCTATGAGTCATTTGTTTTATGTGTTGGGGGAGAAGTTGTGATTTCAGGCATAAATCTTACTCCTTTATTTCCACGCAATCCATCATAAATTCCGATGATATGAGCAAAAAAAAACGAAAAGCATTTAGGTTCGTACAAAAACCCCAATAGTGATCTGAAAAAAATACCTGGAATAGTTTGAAGCCATAATAATTTTCCATAGTATTTTTTCGCAACGATAACTTTGTTGCGGGCTCCATAATACGCTTTCCAAGGTGGCATACTACGGTAATATACTTTTCTTCCCAATATATTCAGTGAGACGGTCTGCTGGTATGGATGATAAATAATACTGCTTTTTACAATGTAGATATTAGCTCCGCATTTTTTGGCCCGCTCAGAATACTCCACATCATCATTTAGGATAAACAAATCCGGATCAGGCAAGCCTATCCGCCGAATCATTTCCGAGTGGATAAAAAACCCTAGAAATGGTATCCATTCGACTTCTTCAATGTCATTCAGCTCTTCATGATGTTCTATATATTTGTTTTTAAGGCGATTCACTGTTTTAGCAGGAAAACAGAGCTTTTTTATGCTTTTTCCGGAGCCGATTGCAGCAGACCCATAGATATTTTTCTGTAAAACATCATTTTCCAGTATCCTCTGCAAAGCGTACCCGTCAGGATTTGCATCATCATCCATCACCCATATCCAGTCGGGTTTTTCATTTAAAGCATGACTTATACCTCTGAATAAACCGCCGGAGTTACCGTAATTCTTTCCAAGGGATAAATAGTCAAGCACAGGATTTGCCAAAAACCCCTTTTGATTTAAAATTTCGCAGGTTCCATCCGTCGAACCATTATCGACAACAATGATTCGATCCACAGGACGGCTCTGTTTTAACAAATGATCAAGACAATCCACAAGTAATTTTGAACGGTTATATGTAACGACAACAGCTGCGACCACCGCCGGATCAAGCAGATTAGAAGTTTGTCCGCCTGCTTCTGATTGCATGGCTTTCAAATCCTTCCCTGCTCATGCCTCAGAATGCGGTTAGCCGTTTCCATTGCCCACAAAATGACATGATCCATATTATAATATTTGAATTCCGCCAATCTGCCTAAAAAAATAATAGGCCGGTCACTATTTGATTCCTTATCGGCCAGAATCCGGTATTTTGCATATCGCTCCAGATTTTCCCGAGTCAGCAGTGGATAAAATGGTTCCCCTTCAGCTTGCGGGTATTCATGGGATACCGTCGTTCCGTCGCATTTTTGCGCCGTAACATGTTTTGCTTCAACGGTGCGGGTATACTCAAAATCATTCGGATAATTTATCTGGACACAGGGCTGTACATAACTTTCATTATAATAATGCCATTCGAACCTTAATGAACGATATCCCAGCTTGCCGTGTTTCAAATCAAAGAAGGTATCGACCGGCCCGGAGTAAAAGGTATAGTCATATTCTTCTCTTCTTCTTTTTATATCCGAAGGACACAACAAAGAATTTAACTCAACATTGATATTTGAATGTTCAAGCATTTTATGAAACATTGCCGTGTAACCATCTTTGGGCATTACCTGATATTTTTCAGATGCATATCTTTCGTCCCAATCAAATCTAAGCGGAATTCGCGCAGTAATGTCAGGACTCAACTTTGTGGGTTCAACGCCCCATTGTTTGCTTGTATACCCTTTAAAGAGCGTTTCGTACAGTTCCCTCCCGACCTGGGCCAAACACTGTTCTTCTGCGTTTTGCGGGCTCGAAAAGGAAATACGCTCGTGTTGAAGATATTTTTCGAACGCTTCCGCAGAGTACGCTTTTCCTTTAAGAGCGGTAATGGTTGCGAGGCTGATCGGCACAGGTATCAAGGCATTTTTGACCTTGGCCCGCACATAATATCTTCCGGGAATCCAGTCGGTAAATTTACCGAGCCATTTTAACAGTTCGATCTGATTGCTACGAAAATAGTGCGGCCCGTATCTGTGTACAAGTACACCGTTTTCGTCAAGTTCATCGTAGCAGTTACCAGCTATATGATGGCGCTTTTCAAATATATCAACCGTCCACCCTGCCTCAGCAAATATTCTTGCCGAAGTTGAACCTGCCGGTCCGGCGCCGATTATTAAAATTTTTTTATCAGGCATAGATATTTACTTGCCACCTGCATAAATTATCTTATCGAAATCAACCCTGGGAAACAGATCCAGTTTACCTCCCCGAGTTGCATTGAAAATCCTGCCGCCGCTTTTTTCTAACGCATGACCGGCAGATATGTAAGCTTTCTCATGCAAATGAAGATTCGGCTGAAACACTTTGTCGCCGCTTTTTACATACTCCGGATGAAAATGGGATACAGTACCGTCGGATACAAGAATCTTTTCATTATCACTATAGTCCTGCTGATAAATATTATAACAATAATCGACCCCTATAAGATAAATCTCTTTTATTCCCATATAAACTGCAAGCTGCAATAAAATATAGGTTACCGTATGTCCACTGAACAGCCTGTAAATAGGATTAATGCCAAAAAGCGGCAGATCTGGATAAAATTCTTTATGGATAAAATAGAAATAGATCGAATTGTCAAAATGAACATCATATTTTTGAAAAAAATAAGGAAAAAATGTTGTGATCTTATTCAGCTCATTTAATTTTTTATATTCCCGGTTGATAATCAGCTTGTCAACTGCCGAATAATATGTTGGTCTCCATTGTGTCTGATCAAATGCAAGATATATCTTGTTCGACGCAAATGTTATTTCATTTTCTAATCTTTCAAGGTCCTTGATTTCAAGACTGGGTCCGTTACCGATAATGAAACATCGCCGCCCGTTATGTTTGCCTTTGAATGCCGCTAATTTTCGATAATTATCCAAGGCCAGGATACCGCAAAGGGCCAATGGACGCAGCATATACGGAACAAACAGCTTTCTGATACTTTTTACAAATGCCGGTTCGGTCATTATTTTAATATTCCGTAATATCAAATAATAAATTAATTTGATTAGTTACCAGCAAGTTCTCCCCCCATCAATAATCAGGTTGCCTCCTGTCATATAAGATGACGCATCTGATACCAAAAAAACAATAGCGGCACGATATTCATCAGCATTCGCCATTCGCCCGATCGGAATTCTTTTAATGAGTTTTTGAACAAATTCATCCGGTTGATTATCATAAACTCCTCCCGGAGATATGGAATTAACCCTAATATTCTTTTCTGCCCAGTATGTTGCCAGATATTTTGTCAGACCGATAATACCGTGTTTTACAACAGAATATGTAACCGGTTTTACGGGCTGCTCATCATCTGCAAGTCCTTCTTTCCTGTATATTCTCTGATCAGGCGCGATAACACCCAAATCGGAAGATATATTTAAAATTACCCCACCCCGATGCCTTGCCATATATGAACCGATTGCTTTACTGCAAATAAAAGCACCTGTTAAGCCCACATTGAGATCGTCCATCCAGGAATCAAGAGAGAAGTTTTCGATCCGGCTTGCATTCAGCCCGGATATTTTAGGATTATTAGATGCATTATTTATCAGAATATCAATCCGTTTAAACGAATCCAAAATATGTTTCAGTCCGGTTTCCACCTCAGCAGGGTCGGTAATATCAATCTGCATACCGGAACAGGGAATTTTATACATATTTTTAATTTTTTTGGATATTTGATTAATTTCCTTATCCCTGATATCCCACAATACCGGAACACCGCCGGCTTGTGCAATAGCTTCTGCATGCTGAGCACCCAAAAGCCCCCCGCCTCCGGTTATAACCGCAATTTTACCATTGAGAGCAAACTGTCTATGCAAGTTATTCATTAATATTCGCCTTTATTTTTAATGCAAGTTTCAGGCTTTCAACACCATCATAAAGTGTAACCTGCGGGTCACGACGATCTTTAATCGCAGTAATAAATTCTTTCAACTCTTCCACAAAAAGCGTATTACGCTGAAAATCATGAAAAATATATTCCTCAATCATTTCCCCCAGCTGACCGAAAATCCGCAAATTACTTTCCGTTAGGTTGCAAAAAAGAGTGGCTTTTTCAAACTGAATCCGAAACCAGCGGTTTTCTTTTGTCTGCGCATAAGAAAGAAATAAAGATACCGGAAAAGAATAATTTTCTTTGCGATATTCCATAAGAACACTCACAGTATCTTCAACATCAATTTCAAAAAGGCCAAGACGCCCTCCTATTACTGAAATATTTTGCGGTTGTCCCCAAAAACTGCAAATCATATCAAGCTCATGCATGAGGCCCAAAACAACCCCGCCGCCAAGATCTTTTCGGGCCGCATAGCTTTGTCGATAATCCTCATAAGGATGATGGGAGGGAAGATAAGTACCCCATTCAAAATGCGCTGAAACAACCTTGCCGAATTTATTCTGCCGCAATATTTTATTAACAATTTTATAACATGGATTGAAACGGGTCTGGAAACCCACCATTACAGACAGCCCTTTGGACTCAGTCAGGCTTTCGATTTTATCAACACCCTCCATTGAATTGGAGAGAGGTTTTTCAACAAATATATGACAGCCTTTTTCTGCTGCCGGGATCATCATGTTTATATGTTCTGAACTGGGGTTTGTTATGAATACAGCTTCAGGATTCTTATCCAGACCATCGTAAAAACTATCAACAGGAATATAGTTGTAATATTCCTGTAAAGATTTCACTTCACGGGATTCTCCGTCAACAAACACCCTGTTATGATGGGTTTTGCGATATGCAAAGACTTCGACATCTTTTCCTAATAGCATAAATAGGTTATTAAGATGTCGCTGACCGATGGAACCTAAACCAATAAATAATGTTTTCATATAATTTTGTCAGTTTCCGGCAGGTTCTGTTACTCATTTTTTTTGGCGATATATTGTTTTATATAACTTAAATTCGTTTGAGCTTCTTTAGCGGGGGATATTGAATATGGAGTTTCAAGTACCATCAATCCATCATATCCTATTCGTTCAAATGATTTGAAGCCAGCTTCAAAATCGACATCACCTTTACCGAGCATAACGTTCGGCCCCCCGACGCTTCTGTCTTTTATATGAACATGATAAATAACGTCTCCGAGGTTATCAATCTCAACTTCCGGCAGATAACCTTGAGAACGTGCATTACCAGTATCATAACAAAGCTTTATATTTTTGAAACCGGACTGATCGAAAGCATTTTTAATAACTGAAGCAGGAAGGTTTAGCTCAAGACAGTATTTGATTCCAAATTGGCCTCCTATCTTGTCTATATTCAGGCTATCCAACAAGCTAACTAATTTGTCTAATTGTGCAGCCGATGACAGATTGTTTTTTTCTAAAAAAGGGATCACGAAAATACTAATCGTTGTCCCTGCAAGTTGTTTTGTTAGGCCGATAATGGAACCCCAAAACATTTTTTTTTGAGAAGAATCAAAGATCGACAGTTCTGTTAAATAGTCCAGACAGATGGATTTTGACAAAATCCTGGCATTATTAATTGAACCTTTTTTTAAAATGCCCAGCTTTTCTAAGTTTTCAGGTACTTCAAGTAAATTTCGAAGTATCATGGATTTATCATATAGCAATTCAACAGTATCGAAACCAAGCTCCCTTGCATTCACCATCTCGTTTTCCCACTGTGACCGGGGAAATACCTGAAGCAAGTTTAAATCTTCAGGCAAAATCCTGCCTTGCATAATACCAAAATCAACCATTTGGCTTTTTTCCTGTCGAAAGAAGCATTTTTTCTTTTGAAAACCGTATTAACGCCCGGTGTTGGCTTTCGTTTTTGTCTTTCCATTTAAAACATTCAGGTAACAAAGCAATAACTTTGGTCACGAATTCAAACCAAGGATATTTCCACACGACAGGTAATTGAAGAAAGTATGAACAATCTACATTACTGTAGCCATTGATGATCATCGCGTTTTGTAATGACTTGCGAGTAAAGGCCTTGACATGGGTATAATCATCCCAGAAAAAACTGCATTGACTTCTCCAATCCGGTGTCATAAATACGGCCATTCCGCCAGGCTTTAAGACGTGAAGACTCTGTTGCAAAAAATTATCCGTGTTCCAGACATGTTCCAGAACTGACTTTGAAAATATATAATCAAAATAATTACCTTCAAAGGGGAAGGGCTCATTTTCAATATCACAATATTCAACTTTGAAATCTCTTCCTGATTCAATGCATTCATCTCTTTTGTCCAGACCATAGGCTTCCATGCCGCATCTCGAAAAACCGGTCAAATGATTCCCCTTACCACATCCTATATCAAGAATCTTTTTACCATTTACATTTTTTCCAAAACATACCTTTGCTATGTGGTTACACATTAGTTGAGGATAATCATTAATCCCCATTTCCTCTCTGAAATATATCGTTTTTAAATAATCAGTCATGGGCAGCTTTCCAAATATTTTCTGATTTGCAAATAATCCTTGTCTTTTAAAACTATTCGAGCTGAATCTAAATCATTGAAAACATCTATATCTGGAACCGGCTCTGTTGGCCACAATTTAATCCTTTCACCATGAAGCATTCCCGAATTATTAATTATCGAGGGCCTTACAATATCAACATAACCATTTGGCAAATAACAATCCTTAAAAAATTGACGCGGCAGATTATAAGATTCTTTTATTCCTTCGTATTTTAAAAAAGGAATCATAAACTCTTCTTCCATGTAAAACATTTTGTATGGAGTAAGATGGGTTTTATGGGCAGACCGAAGCGCTGTGGGTTTCTCGTTTTCGAGCATATAACGTATTGCGGCATCAATGATTTCCGGATCGCGCAAAGGAGTAGTCGGACGCAAATGCACTATAAGATCAGGAAGTTTAATTGAGTTTTTCTCCAGATACATCAGATAATGTCTGAATAATTCAATATCCAGTGAATCATCTTGTGAGATTTCGGCCGGACGTAAAAAAGGAACATCTGCACCATATTCAACTGCAATATCGGCTATTTGTTCAGAATCGGTACTGACAACAGTTTCATTTATCAGCTGGGATAACTTTGAGGCCGTTATTGAATAAGCAATCAGCGGATGGCCACCGAGTTGAATAATATTTTTATGAGGAATACTTTTACTGCCGCCTCTTGCCGGAATTAACCCAACGACTTTCATGAGTAATCTTCGGATCTTGCCAATTTTTGTTTTATCGATTTTTCCTCAGGTGTAATTTGTTTCACACCATTTCCGAAAGCTTTTTCTATCGTTCGTATGTATTGAACGAGCCGATGGAATCCCATTATTTCAACGGATGCCGCCTGATCCGAACCATACATAGCCCTGTCGAGAGCAATATGTCTTTCGACCGAGGTGGCTCCCAATCCGACCGCACCCATTGTTACCGCTAAACCAACTTCATGCCCGCTATAGCCGACCTTACAGTTAAAACGCTTTTTCAGCTCCGGAATCATGAGCAAATTTGCATCCTCAACACGCATAGGATATGTGCTGGTACAATGCATCAACTCAAATGGACATTGATGGCTTTTAAATATTTCAATTACATTTTCAATTTCATCCATCGTACTCATGCCTGTAGATATAAAAGTGTATTTCTTCTCCTTAGCTACTGTTTCTATCAGTTTTTTGTGATTCAGCATTGCCGAGGCGATTTTATTATATTTCAAATTGAATTTTTGCACAAAAAGCTGGCTCTCAACATCCCATGCAGAAGCAAACCAGACGATGCCCTTCTCCTTACAAAAACTATCGATTTCAAAGTATTCTTTTTCACCGAATTCCAGTCCCAGTTTTTGTTCGTAGTTTGTCGTTCCCCAAGGGCTCTCTCTTGGCTTGTCCAGTTCTTCTTTGGAATAAACCTTCTCGATAGTCCTTTTTTGAAATTTCACCGCATCACAACCGGCAAAAAACGCCCCGTCAATCAATTTTTTTGCTATATTGACATCCCCATTATGATTGATGCCAATCTCAGCGATAATAAAAATACTCATCTTGCCCTCCATAAGTATAATTTGCTTTGAACTTTACAGTTCTTTGCGGATATACAACATTGTATCTCCGCTATAATTAGTCGGATAAACACCAACTTCACGATAGTGTGACATGAACAAAACTGCAGAATCCGGGATAGTATTTTTCACTGCTCTAGTCACCACAGCTGGAAGATTATCCTCAAGTCCTTGCCAGATATAACGTTCAAGGTCAGGTCTTTTATCAAAATAATTCCAATGCGAATCAATATAACAGTTTCGGGTAACCGGAGGAATCAAACCTGTTTCAAGATAGATATACCCCTGAAAGTTCAAGGTAAACAGATCGTGATTGTTTTTTGCATATCTCTTAATTTCACTAGCCAATTGAGATTCAGGCCACTTCAGGACTGAGACCAAGCGGTCCCCGGCATGGTAAAAAGCTACTCCAAACTGTATTAAGAAAAGTGTTACAAATATTCTGAACACAAATTGACTTGATAATATTTTATTTATTTTTATAATATATTCCAATGACAGGGCGGCAAGCAAAGACAATGGAACAAAAACAGCAAAAAAAGGATATTGTTTGAGGCCTGTACCCTGTAATGCCACCATGAACAACTCGGCTAACAAATAAATAACAAGCCAAACAACAACCGAGTTCTTAAAAAGCCGATTTGCATTTTTAATAAAGACAAACTTCCCATCCTCTTTTTTATTTGCATATAAAGAATAAGAAAGAGCCAGAAAGCAAATGATTATTAACGGCTTTGCATATTTTATTAGATATACTCCATATATTAAAGGTCTGCCAAATATTTGCAATAAAGCAAATGTGCTTTTGCCTAAATGAGAATAAAGAGAATTATAAACGATTAATTGTTCATATATTATTTTGAAAGGAAAGCCCAAAACATATAGAATTACAGCCACGGGTATAAAAAATCCAATACCATAGCAAACCGTCAATGCAATAATATCTTTTCCTGAATATTTCTTTTGAAATATCAGATACATTAAAAGCATAATAAATATAATATTGGGAGCCATTCCAAACCGGGTTAAAAAACTCAATCCGCTGCAAACACCCGCAAAAAATACCAACAGTAAATTATCCCGACCTGCTTCAATATTCGTCTTCACTGTTGCTAATAAAATAAAGCTAATCAGATTAAAACCAATTGAAACATAAACTATACTCCCATTCAGATTGCCATATCCAAAAAACTGGACTACTGTGATCATATTAAAAAACAGCCACGCATATACCCCTCTAATTAAACTATATTCCTTTCTCATATTCGCGGCATAATAAAATATTAAACAATTTAACAAGCTGACACAAATTAAGTGAACGGCAAAAAATGAAAACAGACTGCCGCCAGTCATATTTCCCGGTAAAAGCAGATAGAAATAAAGAGGGGGTTTATGTGAGAAAAAATCAACATAGGGTATCTGCCCATTCCAGATAAGTTTGGAATACAAGGCATAAGCCTGAAAATCAGTATCAAGACCGGCAAATGTGCCTAAATGCAAAAGTATGGTAAAAATAAATACCAATAATATTTGCATTCCAAAGTAATAGCTGGTTTTAGAAACCATCCGGGATATTGACCCAGTATCAAAACATTTCACAATATAAGCTTCACTACCTGATCAATATCGAATGCCGCACATTCTTTCCAACTATACAGATGATTCATATCTTTATCCGCACAATTTGTCCTATGGTCTTGCATCATTACAACATATATCAAATCGAAACTTGATGGTCTGGACAAAGGAAGTAAAAGAGGCTTTGAGCAGTATTCGCATACTCGAATCCAAGGTTACTTGTCCTGATTTTCGTCCAACTTGGGGCACTAAACATTCCAGAATCCGCATTTTTTTTAAAGAAGCTATACCGCTGATTATTAAATTCGGCGCAAAGGTATCAGTCGGAATAATAGAAAAATATGGTTTAAAGACGGATACTCTCATAAGCCTATAAGGAGAATTCACATCAAATACGCCTTTACCGTAAAATGCATGGACAATCATACGTGAAAAGACGCTGACAATCTTGCGGGCAAGTGGCTGTCTCCTGCCATCTCTACACCCTATAAGAAAATCGTAATTTTTCCTGTTTTCCCAGAGACTATTGAAATATTCAGGATCCATTTCCCGGTCTGAATCCGTCTGGAATATCCAGTGGCATTCGCAATTATCCAAGTAACCAAAAAGAATTGTAGGGCCATGACCACTGTTCTTTTTGTTATGAATCACTAATTCCGAATAATCATGTTTGAGCTTTTCAAGTCTGGAAAAAGTACTGTCGGTAGATCCATCATTATAAACATGCATTTTAAAATCTATTTTAAGATTCCGCAGTTTTTCAATCCATTCCCTCACAGTTTTTTCTATAAGTCTTTCTTCATTATAGGCCGGTATTACAATAGCAAGGCTTTCATTGGCATCTTCCATTATCTACACTCGTAAAATATCAAAAAGTGGTTTCATATTGCAGTTAAGTTTCCGGCCTTAATTATATTCTCGTAAATGTTCAATGCCGATTCAATAGCCTGATCCATATCATAATACCTGTATTCACCCAAACGCCCTCCAAAAATGACATTGTGAACTTTTTTGCTTTCATCGGCATATTTTTGAAATATTTTCTGATTCTCAGGGGTATTGACAGGATAATAAGGATTATCTCCTGTATCCGCTTTAGGATATTCTCTAAAAATGAGCGTTTTATCCTTGGTGTAAGCTCTTTCTACATGTAAATGCCTTGGTTCATGAATACGTATATACGAAACGGAAAGTTCAGGATAATTCATTACCGAAGTGCCTTGGAAATCCTCCACGCCTACAACCTCCCGCTCAAAATCGAGACTGCGCCATTCGAGTTTTCCGAACCTGTAATTGAAAAATCTATCGATCGGACCGCTATATATAATTCGGCAAGTGTCGGGAACTTGATCGGCAATATCGAAATAGTCCACTTTTGTATTCAAATAAATATTTTGGTTATCCAACATCCTTTTGAAAATATCGCTATATCCATGACTCGGAATACCTTGCCATTGATCAAAGAAATAATTCTCATCATAGTTTTTTCTAACAGGAAGCCTGTCTACTATTGATGCGGGTAAAAGCCTCGGAGACTTTTGCCACTGTTTTTCGGTGTACCCCTTTATAAATGCGTCATACAAACTCCTGCCAACCGATAAGATCGCCTTTTGTTCAAGGTTGTCAGGAATTGAAAAGCTTTCTTTTTCTATCTCAGATTTTAAAAAGCCATCCACTTCAAAGGGCTTCAGATTAATGCCGTAAAATGAATTGATAGTTTCCAGGTTGATAGGCATTTGATAGACTTTGTCTTTATATACGGCAAGTACCTGATGGCGGTATCCATTGAAAGAGGTAAAGCGGTTGATGTAGTTCCATACTTTCTCGTTTGAGGTATGAAATATGTGAGTACCGTATTTATGAAACTCTATGCCCGTCTCATCATCTATCTCAGAATAACAATTACCTCCTAAATGTGATCGCTTATCAATCACTATGACTTTTTCCATTTTATCATTTGCAATTCGTTCCGCAATCACAGAGCCGAAAAAACCCGCCCCGATCACAAGATATCTTACTCCTTCAAAATTCACTTTTTAACACCCTTAATTATTTTTAATACTTAAGGCAACAATTGGTCTTTTTTATTTTTTCAGCCATTTATATTCGCCCACCAACCATTCGGCAAGCTCTTTGATTACGCCCTGCCCTCCTTTTGCACATGTAACCAAATCGGCTGTCTTTCTTATCAAAGGGTGGGCATCTTTCGGCGCCAGTGAAAAACCGGCATTTTGCATCGCTTCAAGATCGTTAAGATCATTTCCAACATAAAGAACATTTTCAAACGTTATGCCTTCTTTTGCACAATACGAGTCAATATATTCTTTTTTGTCTTTGCAACCGGTTACCGCATCAATCCTGAGTTTTTCCGCTCTTTTTCCGACAACCGGGTTGGTTTCAGTACTTAGTATCATCTGTTTTATGCCAAGATTTCTGATCATATCAACGCCCAGACCGTCAGCCCGGGTTACCTGGACAAGCTCTATCCCATCCTGACTCAATAGAACTTTATTGTCTGTCATGACACCATCAAAATCATAGATTAAAACAACAATCTTTTTATGCAGTTTTTTTATATGTTTAAACCATATTATTCTGATTTTAGTATGAATCCGTTTAATCAAAAGAAATACTTCTCC
Source organism: Pseudomonadota bacterium (assembly GCA_018817425.1). Classification (NCBI taxonomy): domain Bacteria; kingdom Pseudomonadati; phylum Pseudomonadota; species Pseudomonadota bacterium. The sequence continues at coordinate 48,416 of JAHITX010000093.1, read as the reverse complement.
AGAAACATCTTTGATGGACTCGTAAAAAGTCGCCGAATCCTCTTAATTGTCATTCCCACGAAGGTGTGAATCCAGTATTTACAACCACTTCTGGATTCCCGTTTACACGGGAATGACGAGAAAAGGACTTTTTACGAGTCCATCATCTTTAATTAAAGTTCCAATTTCCCGAAAACATCATGCTTCAACTGAATTAAAACTTTCCTGCCGAATTTATACTTGGCAAAAATACTAAGTAACGCATAAATAAAAGGGATAATTTTTTTTTTAAGACCTTTGCTTTTTAAAATGATATTTTCATTAATCGGTCGACTTTCTTTTCTTGAAGTGCCAATTATATTTTTTTTGACAAACAGATTATTCTCCTTTTCCCGTAGAGGAGAAAGCCCGGTTAATTCAGAAAGATATGATCGAGGGGCTAATGAATATATCTTTACCTCCGGGAACAGTCTTTGGAGCACTGAAAACACATAGGTGTCGTTCTCAAAACTATGTGCTTTTTGTTCATAACCTACCTTGAAGTGCATGGGGGATGTTTTTGATTTTATTCTATCCGGAATTTCATAGCCATATCTCTTGTCTGTCGACTGATAAAAATCCATCCCAATGATATAAATTTCTTTGAACCCCAGAATGAGTCCTGTTGCAAGAGCCTGAAGTCCAACGGTGGGTATAGGGCGGACCATCATGATTCTGGCAATTTCAGGAACGGTCGACATGAGGTTCCAATGATCATAAGCCGGTTGAAAGATTTTTTCATGAATTTTATCGATTTCAAGCCGGTGCGAGCGGTTTTCATCGACCAGCTTCATCGGATAAAAATAATTTTCAACGTTATATTTTTTGTCAATAATTAAATCATACAATTCATCCTGTATGACCTCTCGGTAAACCGCCCAGAAGTATGCATCCACATGTTTTCCGAAAAGATAATCCTGTTCCAGAAAAAACAGATTCATCCTGAAAATAACAGGATTGCCAGGGATTCGATAATAATCGACCTCGGCAACCGATGGACCGCTACAGGCAATGACCAGCGGCCTGTTGTTCTTCTTTCTTAAATCCGCAACAATTTCTGATTCTGCTATGTCTATTGAATGATATCTTTTGCTCATAAACTCTTCGTTGCTATTTGGTTTTTTCCAACCGATTTCTCACAATATCGTTAAGTTTTACGGCAAATATTTCAGGTGTATACAGTTGATAATATCTTTCTCTTAACTTTTTGTTTATTAATTTTTCCGGTGGACTGCCTAAAAGTTTCAAAATTTCATTTGCCGCTGCATCCGTATCAAATGGTTCTATCAAAATGCCGTGCCCTCCTAATGCTTCGGGAGCTCCTCCCACGTTGAACGTTAAGATATTTCTCCCTAAGCACATTGCCTCCAGGACTGACAAAGGGAAAGGATCATCCCTGCTTGCCAGAAAGAAAAGACTTGCAGTATGAAGTTCGCTAAAAGGGATATACATATATCCCAGGAAACGGATACGGTCCTGCAAACCAGCCAACTGAATATCATTTTTCCATGTACCGAATTTTTTTTCATCTCCAATCCATACAAATTCAACACTTGGGTGCTTTTTGCAAACCTCGATGGCTGTTTTGACAAATAGATCTGTCCCTTTTCGTTCTTGCATACTCGCAATATTTATCACTTTTGGAGGGTTCGATGGCACTACTATTTTATTATAATCATCTGGAATAATAGAACATTCATTTATTACATACGACATTGTTCCAGGATAACAGTTTTTAATATACCGATTACATACTTCAGAGGCTGTTAAATGGGTAACCTCCGGGCGTGAAGCAATTTTGTTCATGAGTTTAAAGCCGAGCGGCTTTTCTTCTTTCAACCTTTTAAAAGCCCATTCTGTCTCATGCCAATATATGTATATCGGTATTTTGAATTTTGAAAACAAATAAAAAAGAGGCAATGCGAAACTCGTATATATGCCATGAACATTGACATAATAAATTGACGCCGCGCTGTTAAAAATAACAAAATCAAAATTTAATTTTCTCGATTTCAATAGCATTCTAATCGTGCTGATTATTAACCTATGAGGTGATGAAGATGAAATATAATAAAGTCTAATATTATGCTTCTGAAGATATTTTTCGGCCAAAATAATGCTCTTGTTCATACCAAATACGGGGTCACCTATCCGGTCAAGTATCACTAAGCCGTGTAATGTTTCATGCCCTCTATTAAGGGAAGATTTTTTCATTATAATTAGTTGTTTTAGACACTTTCCAGGTTCGATGTTGATAATATTTTGAACGATGCAAATTCGACTGGTTTTTTTTTAGTCCGACTTTAAAAGAGAATGCCAGAACCACATCAAGTTCATACCACATTCCTTTAACAACAGCTGTGCTCAGACGATACGATCCAGGCATTAAACCCAGATAAGGAAGATATGTTTGTATTTCATTTATTCCTTCTGATATCGATATCTTGTTTTCATCACGTGTATTTGATAAAAATAGTGTGGAATTATTTTCTCCGATTTTGAATATCGAAATCCTGACGGTTAATTCTTTGATTGCGTAATCTGATTTACATTTAATGCAGAAAAATACATTTTCTCCGCTTGATGGAACACTGATTTTTTCACCCTTTGAATTGCGAAAATAAACCGATTCGATACTTACTCCATCCTTATTTCCTCTTGAAGCATTAACAAGAGGTATTTTTTCTATGTTAGCATCCTGTAAATTTTTAAATGCGGTATCTTCTTCATAAACCCGCATCACGGAATCGACATCACCTAAACACTTAACTTCACCATTTGATAGATATATAGCCTTTTGGCATGTTGATAGTATGGCTTCCGGATTATGTGAAACCAGTATAAAAACAACCGATTTGTCAATCAACTCAGATAAACGCTGATAGCATTTTGTTCTAAAATATGCATCGCCGACTGCTAAAATTTCATCAATTAAAAGTATATCCGGCTCTTTGTGAATCGCAATTGAAAACCCCAGCCTAACCCGCATCCCTGATGAATATGTTGAAACCGGAGCATCTAAAAAATCCCCTATCTCCGCAAATTCTATTATATCTTTAAATTTTGAATTTATCTCATCACGTGTCATTCCGAGGATAGTGCCGTTCAGATAAATATTTTCACGCCCCGTCATGTGCGGGTGAAACCCTGCACCGATTGCAATCAAGGCGCCTATTCTTCCTTTAACAATTATTTCACCATTGTCAGGTGGGAATATTCCTGCAATAAGTCTTAGCAAAGTTGTTTTACCTGATCCGTTTGCGCCGATTAAACCTATGGATTCTCCTTTTTTTAACTCAAAATTAATATCATTCAATGCCCAAAATTCATCTTTCCTAAGTTCCGACGTGTTGTTTTTTAAGCCAACCAGGTTTTTCGAAAGATCCGTAATCCCATAAGCCATACTCCGCCTTAATTTTTTGCAAAATTTTTTGGAAACATTTCGTATAGAAACAACAACTTCATTATCCAGATTTTCAGAAGCTGCATCAAATTTTCCCGGCGCCGGATTCATATTCATATCATCCTTTCGATTATCCTTCCCTCAGACACGAAGAACAAGCGCCATGAAACCATAAACAACAATATGGCCAGCCCCGAACACAAAAAATATCCGCCGGCATGATATAATCTGCCGTAGATAATTATATCCCTTGCCGAACAAACAAGATATGTCAGCGGATTCCACCTGATTATCATCTGAACCAGATCATTGTTAATTTTATCAGAATAGATAACCGGAGTTAAATACATCAAAAGCATCATGCCCATTTCAGTAACTTTATTAACATCAATTGCTACAACTGATATCATTGAAAAAACAAGACCGAATGCAGCCCCCAAAAAAAACAAGGGCAAAATAACTATAGGAAAAAAGACTATTTCCCAGCCGGGAATAACTTTAAATATATAAAGGACAACTATATTTATAAAAAATGTGACTAAAAAATTTGCCAGATGCTGTGCGGTTTCCTTAAACAGCAGCACTTCATGCGGATAGTTGACCTGCAACACGAAATCTTTTCCGGATGACAGTGTTGCTTTTGCCGCATTAAAAAATCCCAGAAAAAGTCCCCATATGGAAGATCCAACCAAAACATACGCGGGATAGGGTATCCCGACATCACCGGGATGGAGCATACCCGTCATGTTGAGAAAAACCCAGGATATAATTCCCATGATAGGTGCAATAAATATCCAGGTGACTCCTAAAAATGATTTTTTATAACTCGCAAAAAAATCTCGTTTAAACAGTTGCCATATCAACTCTTTCGACTTTATAATATTTTTCGCCATCACTGCCCAGGTCTCTAAAAAGCCCAGTTCATGCCTTTGATTGGGTCTATAAATAACAACCTGTTGTCCTAATGTTTCTTTTTTTTTCATTTATTCAAACTTTTTTGATGCCAATTCCAGGCTGTCCGGATGATTTCCTTGAGCCTTCCATGTGCAGGCTGCCAGCCTAAAATCTTTCTGATTTTATCTGAACTGCCGACAAGAATCGCCGGATCACCGGGGCGCCTGTCCGATTCGATTGCATGGATATTATTACCGGTAATCTCTCTTGCGGTTCCAATAACTTCCCTTACCGAAAAGCCTTCACCGTTACCAAGATTAAAGACATTGCTCTTTCCGGTATTCTTAAGATATTCAAGCGCAAGAACATGGGCATCGGCAAGATCGGAAACATGTACATAGTCCCGAATACAAGTGCCGTCAGGAGAGCCGTAATCGGTACCGAAGATCTTCACATAATCACGTCTGCCGGCTGCTGCGTCCAAAACCAGCGGAATGAGATGCGTTTCCGGGTCATGGTCCTCACCTGCCTCGCCATCAGGATCGGCTCCGGCGGCATTAAAATAGCGCAGAGAAACAAATTTCAAATTACAGGCCTGCGAAAAATCCTTTAACATCTGCTCTACAATCAGTTTCGTAAAACCGTAGGGATTGATCGGTGCCAGGAGGCAGTCCTCCGAAATAGGCACCTTTTCAGGGATTCCGTACGTTGCACAGGTGCTTGAAAAAACAATGTTCTGTATGCCGTGGTCCCGCATTGCTTCAAGAATCGTCAGTGAACCGACTACATTGTTACGGTAGTACTTCCCGGGGTTTTCAACCGATTCTCCCACATACGCAAAAGCCGCAAAATGCATGACCGCTTCAGGCTTGTACTTAACGATAACCTCATCAAGCCTTTGCCTGTCCAAAATATCCCCTTTTTCAAAAGGCCCCCATTTAACCGCCCAGGTATGCCCATAAGTTAAGTTGTCATATGTAACGGGGGTATAACCGGCTTTCGATAGCGCTTTGCAGGCATGTGAACCGATATAACCGGCACCGCCTGTCACCAATACATTTGTCATAAAACCTCACAAAATAATATCAATTTACGAACTGTCTGAAATATTCGATGGTTCTATTAAGACCATCTTCAAGCTTCAATTTAGGCTCCCAATTCAATTCTTTTTTGGCAAGCGTTATATCGGGCTGACGTTGTTTAGGATCATCCTGCGGCAAAGGTTTGAATATGATATCAGACCTTGAGCCGGTTAACTGAATAACCTTTTGGGCCAGTTCCAGTATGGTAAACTCATGCGGGTTGCCTAAATTGATCGGTCCGGTAATCTCATCATGTGTTTGCATCAAGTTAATCAGACCATCAATGAGATCATCCACATAACAGAAAGAACGTGTTTGCGATCCGTCTCCGTAGATGCTAATCGGTTCGCTCCTTAATGCCTGCAATATAAAATTGGAGACTACCCGACCGTCATTAGGATGCATACGGGGTCCGTATGTGTTGAATATTCGAGCCACCTTGATTTTCAAATTATGCTGACGATAATAGTCAAAAAATAATGTTTCAGCACAGCGTTTGCCTTCATCATAACAAGATCTTGGGCCGATGCAATTCACGTTGCCGTGATATGTCTCCGGCTGGGGGTGGACCGCGGGATCTCCGTAAACTTCTGAAGTGGATGCCTGGAGAATTTTAGCTTTAATCCGTTTGGCCAGGCCCAACACGTTAATAGAACCGTGAACGTTGACCTTGGTGGTCTGTACCGGGTCATTCTGGTAGTGAATGGGTGAAGCAGGACAGGCCAGGTTATAAATTTCGTCCACTTCCAGGTACAGCGGAAAGGTAATGTCGTGTCTTAACAATTCAAAATATGGGTTTGTTAGTAGATGAACGATATTTTTTTTGCTGCCGGTATAAAAATTATCAACACAAATCACATCACATCCTTCTTGAAGAAGCTTTTCACAAAGATGAGAGCCCAAAAATCCGGCACCACCTGTAACAAGAACTCGTTTTTTTAAATGCATTAAGTATCCTTTTTACTTACTCAAAAACATCTTCTTATCATTAACAAAATACTCCACCAGCATATTCACACTCTCTTCTATAGTACTTTCACTTGTGTCAATTACTATATCCGGATTTTCAGGTTCTCCATAGGAAGAGCCTACACCGGTATAATTTTTTATAACTCCCGAACGGGCTTTTGCATATAAACCTTTGGCATCTCTTTCTTCACATACATCAAGCGAGACCTTTGGAAAACGTCCCCTTTTTGCCCGATTTCTGCGTCAGGCTCAAATTTAAATCCTCGAAATACTCAATGTATTCCTGTGGTTAAATTTTCACCTTCCTTGAACTTAAACAAAATTGAACATTTTTCAAAGATCTGCAAGCGGATAACTGTAGTAAACTTCGATAAAACTTTGGGAAAAAACCTATAATGTTTGGGGTTATCGCGCCAAGTAAGTTCTGTTATTTGGAATCACTAATGTAAGTATGTAATAAGCTCTCTGATTTTTTCGTCCAAATTTCGATTCCATCTTTGTGTATGTTTTTATAGAAAGGGTCTTTATTGATCCGATACCATTTATAGGTGCTTTCATCCATAACAATTGGTGAAAACACCACGTTGTTTTTCAATGCAATCTCACTTGTGTGGTCGTCTATTCGTTATTTCTCAATTTTTTCTTCTTACTTATCGTGTGCTTGAACTTTAATACAGCGAAATTCAGTTCAATAGATGTCTCCGTGCCGTTCGTTTGCAAGTCATCATCAAAAATTCCGGCGATCAATTCTCCACTTTTCTGCATTAATGCCTTCCGATCAGCTTTATCCTTAACAATCGATAGTTCCTGAATGCTTTTTGATAGTTGTCTGATTTTTGAAAATGTTTCAATAATTGCAAACGTTGCTTCTGTAGCCTGTTTGCTCTTCAATATCGTAGCAATCATATACAAACCCTTCTCAGTGAAGGCCTTCGGTAATACCCTTGTCTTTGCAAATTTTGCGGTCGAAAATTTCGACCGCAAATTACCAAACTCTTCTTCGCTGATCTCAAACATATAATCATGTGGAAATTTATCAGGATTATTTTTTACTGCCTCATTGACTCGTTTTGTCTCAACCTTGTAAAGTTCAGCAACATCGCTGTCGAGCAAAATACTTTGGCCGCGTAACTCAACAATAAGATTCTTTAAATTCTCAAATTTTACTACTGAGCTCATACCGGTTCATCCTTTTTTTAGATACCCCGTAGAGATAGTGGTCATGTTGCTCCGCCAAGTCGGCAGGAAGGTCATCCTCTATGGCATAAGCAGCAACCTCGGAAAGAAGGGTTACGGGTTTCCCGGTCGTTTTATATTGCCTTTTCAGTTTTTTAACGAGATGTTCAACCTCAACCAACATTGAAGCCAGCAACAGATCAAGGTCTTTTTTTAGTATTTCCAGTTTATTCATACAGTAACCTCTGTAAAAAAAATTCACTATTAAAGCTCTCTCTGAATAAAAATCAATGAGCCCGGTACGCCTGATCATGCGGCCCAAGCAATACAAACTTGACTGTCTGGTCAAGGGTCGTTCCGCAGTCTGAACAGAGGATAACGGCATCATCACCTTTTTTCCGGCAGATCTCACAGAACAGGTAAATGATAATGAAATTACGTTTGACATGGCAGGAATAGAACCCTTGCCAGTTTCCCTTCAAGGGTTCACCCATTGAAATGGGGTTCTCAAGAATCATGTCGACTTTGTTTTTCACCAGTTTCCTGATGGAAGCATGCTTCTTTAAAGCTTTGAGAAAAGCTGCTTCGAAACGCGCTTCAATCATTCCGCGAACACCTCGTCGTAGGTATGCCACACAGTCGAGCCGTCCTTGAGACGGATCATAACTTCCTGCATGGCGGTCTGAAACGCCGGGTCTGCAAAAATGAACTCAGCGTTTCTGCCTTCAACCTTTCTTTTCAGGTTGAGCAAATACTGCGTCATCAAATCGGCAACAGTAACGCGGTTTTCCGCGGCAAACACCCGGGCGAAATCTGCAATATCCTGATCGAGACTGATGTTGATACGTGTTTTGGGCATGATGTACCTCCTTATGATATGTTCCCAGCATACACACGAATGGAGCAGATGTCAAACAATTTTAGGAGGAAAATAGAGGAACGTACAAAAGGTTCTTAAACCACTCCGGAAACATAGAAACAAGAAACGGTTCCTCGCTATTTCGTGTGGGTAACTCTCACCCTTGGATGCAATTCGATAAACATAGGGCCACAACAAAACCTTATCTGACAGGATTTACAGGATTAACAGGATGATTTATCAGACCGCTCCGGAAAGAGCGGCCTGAAACATGCAGCCGCTTCACGGAGGGTGAAACGCCAATGGTGTCCAGACCACTCCGATCGGCAACTCATTGCTTTCCCTTCGCTGTACGATACTTGCGTTTGACATAAACACCCATTAAACCAAAATTGATCAGCAGGCCAACCTCAATTCCAGTTGCCACCAAATAGTTCACCAACTGTTTTCGATAGACGCTTTCCAAAAATCCGAATCCCAAATTGTTATAGACTTGGTAAGCACAGCCGATTACTTTGTGGGTTACGTCTTCTTTCTCCACCGGATTACCCTCCTCGCCACAGGCGATGGTTTATTGCCTGACCGGCTTCCGGCCGGTCGGCAACATCCTGTCCATCCTGTTAATCCTATCTAAAAACCTTGGATAATATATGCGTTGCGTCAATAATACTTGCGGCAACTGCTTACCCACACAAAACAGCGAAGAGCCAAATGGGTTCTAAATTTCGATACATTGTTGAGCAATACTTTGGCATCAGCCACAAATATGACAGTGGCAACAAAGCAAGATTCCCAAAGATAATGACTAATCTCATCGATATCATGTTCAGGTAGTTAGTGTTTTTGTTATTTGAGAGGATTTCAAAGCCCCATAGTCTATTATAATGAGAAAATTTCCTGCCCGGTACTCTTAATCTCATCAATAAGTATTCCGCCTTTTGCATAGTCCTCAGGAGTAAAAGGGATGGGTTCAATCCTGCTGTCTATTCCACGTCTTAAGGGAACGATAAGCCTCCTGTCTGAATACCTGTCACCTTTAAATGCGGATGAAATAACAGCAATATCTATATCACTGTCTTCCCTTGGTGTTTTTTTCATGTAAGAACCAAACAACAACACTTTTTCAACAGAAATGTTATTTTCTTTTAATCGTACTATATATTTTTTTATTAAATTAATAATTAAAGATTTTGAAGAAGCCATTTTTTTAACCTCTCAATTTGTTCAAGTTTATTTATAGCACAATCATTATTTTAATATATTTTATACTATTCCGATATCATCTGCAAGGATTCTTACTTATCCAAAAACATCTTCTTATCATTAACCAAATAATCCACTATCAGATTCACACTCTCTTCAATAGTGCTTACACTTGTGTCAATAACTATATCCGGATTTTCAGGTTCTTCATATAAAGAGCCGACACCGGTATAGTTTTTTATAATTCCCGATCTGGCTTTTGCATATAAACCCTTTGCATCCCTTTGCTCACACACATCAAGCGGGCAACTGCAATAAACTTCGACAAAGCTTTGGGAAGAAATTAATTCTCTAAGCCACTTTCTATCTGATTTATACGGCGAAATAAAAGCGGTTAATACAATTATTCCTGCTTCCAAAAAAAGCTTTACGGTTTCTCCTATACGCCTTATATTTTCATGTCTGTCTTTTTCAGAAAAACCGAGATCACCGCATAACCCATGCCTTACATTGTCTCCGTCAAAAACGATTGTTCTGCATCCCATGTCATGCAATTTTTTTTCAAGTTTATGAGCAATAGTGGACTTCCCCGAACCGGAAAGCCCGGTAAACCAGACAACAACACTTTTATGCCCATTCAGTATAGTTCGATCCTCCCGGCTTACTAAAGATCTATGCCAGACAGTATTTTCACTTTTGGAAAACGAATTTGATTTTGTTTTCATTGAAACCTATATTTATTCTGAAAAAGCTCGATTAAAATTTTTATGCGATAACTATAGAGGTATTACTTCTTTTATCCTGATAATGCTATTGCTTTAAACTTTTCTTTCAGTAAACCAAAGCATTGCGAACAGGTGAATATTGCTAAGCCATAAATAACAGGCCTTAATGGAATGCTGTAACGAGGATAAGGAGCACCAATAATATGTAAGGCGATAAAATAAAAAATTAGTAATGATAGCGCTCGAAGAGTAAACAACGAATTTTCGGAAAGCTTTTTTGTATAAAATTTTGTCCATATAAAAACAGAAGATATAAATGCCAATATAACCAAAGCCCAGTGGATGCTCTTCATAAATAAATGTGTAAGTTTAAATATTTGTTTGTCAAAATAAGGAGAATATTTTACCGGATAAATGAATACATCCCCCACCCCTCCGATAATATCCCATGAAAATAATGTTAACGTCTTGTCAACCAAATACCATTTTGAATATCTGTAAGGCTCTTTTCTGAAACGACGTGTAATTTCAGAAAATATTGTTTTATAACTTTGTGAGATTTTTTTGCTGTTCGGATCAAAGCGATATGGCATACCTCTGCTGGATGCAATGCCATTATAAACAAAATCAGGATAAATACCATGATATACAGTGTTCTTTGCCAGTGTCGAATCTGATATTTTCCCAATTACAGAAAGGTTATATAAGAACCAAGGTGCAATAAGAATTGAAAACCCTAATATTAACGGTAAGATTAAACGCAAAGCGTTTTTTAACTTGCACTGGTAAATAATCAAACCAACAACGAAAATAATATAATATTGCAATGTCGGCCTGGTTAATGCTGCACTCGCAAAAACGATTCCTGCAATTAAAGCAAAAATAATTTTATTCCTTGAATAAGTTTCGATCAAAAGCCAAAGAGAAAACATCATTAAAAAAGTAAATAAGGTTTCGGTCAGTAAATAAGTATTCATCGAAATTAAATGTGGTGAAATAGCTGTAAGCAGGGTTGCAATAAAAGAGGGTATTTCAGAAAGAAAATATCTAAAAATTACATATGCAAGAAAAACACTTACGGTGCCTAAGAAAACCTGAACAAGATTTATTATAAACAACATTGAATCAGAAGGAGGATACTTGACAAAAGGTATCAAAAAAACAGGATAACCTGGTGACACTAATGTATCAGGCTTTATATTATGATCTACAAAGCTTTGGGGCGAGTATGTTTGTTTGTATTTCAAATTCAGGGCATAATTATAATATTTGGCAGCATCACTGCGAATAGGTCTATCTATTATTGTATAGATAACAGCATACATACGCAAACTGAATGACAATACTAAAATTAGTGTCAATCCGATATATTTCAGATATTTAAGATTATTTAAGGCCATTGACTATGATAGAATTTATTCTGTTAAGCAATTATGTTGTAGGTACACGCCTGATCTTTATTTCTCATCTGATCCCCCAATATATGTCGGACTGTTTTTTAGAATCCTGCGTAACTTATGCCATGGTCTGCGTGGCACATTTGCAATATCATAACCAAGAAAAGCTAATATCAGTTGCATACCCATTAATATGGGTAATGCTGCCAGCATTACCCTACCGGAGGTGGTGGCAACACCTTTTTGTAACGAATCGATCCAATGATAAACACCAAAACCACAACCAAAAATAAATGACAAAATCCCCAAAGGCAGCTCTATAGATGCGAGCGACATATCGCGTAGATAATAGTTATAAAAAATTCTCTTTGAAAAATTTAAGATATGCTTAAAGAAAAACCCCACGACAATTTTAGATATTTTCAAATTGCTAACTTCAGCGCCATATTTGGCATCCATCGGCACATCAATCACCACTGCGCGCAGCGTATTTAACCGAAACAGCATGTCGGTTTCAAAGAAATAACGGCGACTAATCTTGGTAAATGGCAAATGTTTAGCAACTTCGACGTGAATCGCGGTGTAGCCGTTGGTTGGATCAAACAAATCCCAATAACCGGAAGATAGCTTTGCCATCAGCGACAGTAACGCATTACCAAACAATCTCACAGGCGGCATTGCATGGATTTTTTCAAGATCGTAAAAACGGTTTCCCTTGGTGTAATCTGCCTCGCCAGTAAGGATGGGGCCTACCAAATCCGGAATCAGTGCGGGATCCATCTGCCCATCGGAATCCATTTTGACAATTATCTCCGCACCCAATTCGATGGCCTTCCGATATCCACTAAGCACTGCACCGCCAACTCCTTGATTTTGTTTGTGGCGGACGAAGTGCACTCTTTTGTCACCAACAGCCTGGGCGCACGCATAAGAATCATCAGGACTGCAATCATCCACAACTACAATGGTCCTGACAAACTCAGGTAACCCACGAAGGACATCTGCAATGCGGTCTCGCGCTTTATATAAGGGGATAACCACACATATATGTGACAATGAAAATTTGCGCATAGTCTGAATCATAGAATGAAAGCTTTGCATAACTATCCGAAAATTGTTTTTTACGAGTTATACAAAGCTCTCATAGTTATATATAGCTCCGCCCCTTGAATTACAGATAGTTATAGATAGCTTACAAGTTGTTTATCTGTTAAGAATCTATAACACTAACTTATTAAGCAATTCGTAATTATTTACATAAACTTATCAACTGCTCATCAGCTTTTAAACCTATAAACTATTATCGGCTCATTAGCGTATCAGCTTAAGAACTTAAGAGCTTATTAACTATATCTTCTTATTTTCCCATATCAAAATACTGGGACGATTTTTTAATTTTGGGAAAAAATCATTAAACTCTTCTTTACTTACAACCATAGATCTGATTTTTCTTTTTATATAACGTTCAGTTTTTCTGCTCAAATCATTTAGGTGAAACTGATCGATATTGCCTACAAGCAACAGATCTATAATTCCGCTGTCTTTACCTTCTGCATAATCATCAATAAGGTATGCTCGTTCAAGTTCTCCGAGCCTTTCCACTATACCGTCTATAACCTGGTCAATTCCCATTACTTTGCCAACCATTGATTTCAGTTCAGGAAATATCGGATGTTTAATATTTGCCATATAATGTATTTTACGGCCTATTTTCTCTGATATCAAAAGGTTGGTGTTTGTAAGTTGATTTAATTCTTCACGTATTGAATTGCTTGAAACATCAAATTCTCTGGCAAGTTCTCTAAGATATGATTTAGCTTCAGGATTAAAGAAAAATCTTGTCAAAAGTTTGATTCTTGTTTTTGATGATATTAAACCTGAAAACAAATTCTCCACAAAAAACTCCTTTATGAGTAGTTTATTTACTCATAACCGCGCTGGGTATCCTTGTCAAGGTTTTTTTGGCAGAAAAATATTTTGGTTTTTTTGCACTAAAAGGAAAAACCCGCCCCTTCATTATTTAAGCAGCTTGGATATCGCCTCAAGAGCCATATAATATCCCAAGTGACCGAAACCAAACATGCCTGCTGTTGCAATATCCGATACCATGGATTTATGGCGAAAAGGTTCTCTTTTGAAAATATTTGAAAGGTGTACTTCTATTATTGGAACTTTAAGCAGTAGAAGAGAATCTCTTATTGCAATACTTGTATGGGTAAATGCCGCAGGATTAATTATAAGCCCATGGTATATTCGCGAAGCTTCCTGAATTTTATCAACGATCAATCCTTCATGATTCGATTGAAAAGTATCCACACCAAGTCCGAGCTTTTTCCCTAACCTGACAAGTTCTTTATTAATATCAGTAAGAGTTGTAGTTCCATATTTATCCGGCTCTCTTTCCCCAAGCATATTAAGATTTGGACCATGGATAACTATAATCTTCTGCAATTTCATCCCCCTTTTTTCCATCGAGCCACTTTCAAAACGTTTTAGTTTGATCAAGGTCAAGGCGGGCGAAAATTTTAACCATAGGAATACATAGAGTATTTCGAGGATTAAAATTTGAGCCCAACGCAGAGATCGGTCAAAATGGGACGTTTTGAAACTGGCTCTATCTATTAACTTAATATGTTTCGTATTTCAATCAACTCCTTGCGAAGTTCTTTAACTACATCGGTTACTGAATCTAATGTTTTTAGAGAAGATTTGTTTTCACTTTTATCTGAACCAAGATGATTTATTGCCCCCTGGATAGTAAACTTTTTATCGTAAAGAAGATGTTTTATTTTTAAAATAAGCTCAACATCGCTTCTTTTGTAATGGCGCTGCCCGGCAGGAGTTCGTTTAGGGTTGATTTTTGAAAATTCAGTTTCCCAGAACCTGATAACAGAAGAAGGCAGACCGGTTATTTTGCCGACCTCCCCTATTTTAAAATATAGCTTATCAGGTATCTTTATTTCAGGATATGAATTGTCTTGCATCTTGATCACTCAGGCTTGAATACTTGTTTATCAGGCCGGCAATGATGCACCAAATTTCTTGATTAGCCTGTCTGTAATATTTTTATGTATATTGTTAACCTCATCATCTTCAAGAGTTTTTTCCGAAGATCTGTAGGTTATTCTTATTGAAACACTTTTTTTTGCAGGCGGAATTGGAGCCCCTTCGAAGATATCAAACAGCAAAGTCTTTTCTATAAGTGTTTCACCGAAACTGTTAATATTTTCTATGATAGACATAGCTTCGATATCTTGATCTATTATAATAGTAATATCTCTTGTTGCCAAAGGAAATCTTGGCTGTTGTTTAGATTTTCTTGCAAGGTTTGAAAGCTTAAGAAGGCTGTGGCTGTTTAATTCAAATATAAAAGCTGTCTGTTTTAAATCGAAGTTAGCAAGAACTTCAGGGTGTATTTCTCCAACATGCCCTATTAATTCTTTACCTGCCATAATGCCGGCGGTATATCCATATCTTGTATAATTGCATAATTCAAATGGCAGTTTTTCAAATTTAATATCGTTTATTTGCAAAGCAGCCAGAAGGGCTTCAACAACACCTTTTATATCATAAAAATCACAATTTATCTCTTTGGCATACCAGGCCAAATCATAACGGTCGCCGGTCCACAGGCCCGTAATCATTTCTGTTTCTTCAGGAAGGCTGTCTTTGCCTTTACTTGAAAATATTTTCCCGATTTCATAAATCTTAAGGTTTTTTACCTGATAAGATAAATTGCGTCGCATGGTTTCAAGAAGGCCTGGGACAAGAGACGGCCTCATAACATTCTGTTCTTCAGAAAGAGGATTTAGCACATGAACCATTTTTCTTTTTGGGTCATCGGGAGAAAGTTTAAGACGATCACATGCTGATTCATTTATGAAACTATAATTAATAGCCTCAGTGAACGAAAGTCCTGTCATTATATTTCTGATGTTTTCTCTTAAAACCCGAGTTTTTAAGGGATGCACAGCTTCTGCCTGCATAAGAGGCTGTGTAGTGGGAATGTTATTATATCCATATAAACGCGCCGCTTCTTCCATAAGGTCAACAGACCTTGAAATATCAACCCTGAAAGAAGGCGGAGTTACTTTGATTGTATCTGAATCATTATTTTCCACTTTAAATTCGATAGATTCAAGCAATGATTGTATTTTGTCTCTATCCAGTTTTATGCCAAGCAAATTATTGGTCTTACTTACACTAAGCTCAATTACATCGCTTTTTTGTTTTAACGGATATTCGTCAGTAATTGATTCAATAATTTTACCTTTGCCGATCTCAGTAATAAGTTCGGCAGCTCTTGCAAGTGCTCTTAATGTTCCATCAGGATCTACTCCCCGCTCGAACCGATATGAGGATTCAGTACTAAGACCGAGTTTTTTTGAAGTTTTACGGATGCTTAAGGGATTAAAATACGCGCTTTCTATCAAAACCTGTTTTGTTGTACCAGCAATTTCGGAATTTTCTCCTCCCATTACACCTGCTATTGCGACAGGTTTTTTGCCGTCACAAATAAGAAGCATTTCTTCATCCATAACCCGGTTTTTCCCATCAAGGGTTACAAAAACTTCGCCTTTTTTTGCCGTACGAACTACAATTTTGTTTTCTGCCACCTGGTCAAAGTCAAACGTATGAAGAGGTTGCCCGCATTCCAGCATCACAAAATTACTTATATCTACGATATTGTTTATGGGTCTTTGCCCTACTGATAAAAGACGTTTCCTGAGCCAGAAAGGAGACGGAGCAACTGTTATATCTCTTACAAGTCCTGCGGCATATCTTGGGCAATGATCGGGTGCTTCTATCTCTACTGAAATCAAATTTCTTTGCTTCTTATCATTACAAATTTGATTTACAAAAGGATATTTTATTTTCGTTTTTTGTATCGCAGCTACTTCTCTTGCTATTCCTATAACACTTGTGCAATCGGAGCGGTTTGGCGTTAAGCCTATTTCAAGTGTATAATCCGATAAACCAAGTGCAGCGGCAATACTACTGCCTTCCCGGCACTTATCAGAAAGAACCAATACACCACTTTTATCATCACCAAGTTCAAGTTCTTTTTCGCTGCAAAGCATTCCTTCAGATCTTTGCCCGCGTACTTCGCACGCTTCAATCAACGTCCCATCAGGAAGAAGCGTTCCATGCATGGCAAACGGGACAAGCATATTTTCTTTTATATTCGGCGCACCGCAAACAACCTGTAAAAGAGCATCTCCTGTATCAACACGACAAATTCTTAATTTATCTGCATTGGGATGAGGATTAATTTCAATAATACGCCCAACCACTACCTTTTCAAGATAGTCAAATGTATTTGTAACAGATTCTACCTCAAGCCCTGTCATTGTAAGCGCAGATGCCAGATCGTTAATATCTGTTTCTATAGTAACATAATCTTTAAGCCAGCTTAAACTAACTTTCATATCAGAACTGCCTTAAGAATCTTAAATCGTTTTCGAAAAATTTGCGGATATCATCAATACCATATTTCAGCATTGTAATGCGCTCAACTCCCATTCCAAAGGCGAATCCGGTTATTTTAGATGTGTCATATCCTACATTTTCAAACACCGCTGGGTGAACCATGCCGGAACCAAGCACTTCAAGCCAACCGGTATATGAGCAAACCCTGCAACCTTTGCCTCTGCACATAACACACAGAATATCAACCTCGGCACTGGGCTCTGTAAAAGGGAAAAAACTTGGCCGGAATCTTAAACTTGTCTTATCGTCAAACAACAAATGGAAAAAATTGGTAAGAATTCCTTTAAGATCTCCAAAAGATATGTTTTCACCAACCATCAGTCCTTCCACCTGGTGAAACATAGGTGTATGAGTAATATCGGAATCACTGCGATATACTTTTCCGGGAGCAATTATTTTAATAGGAGGTTTGCGTTTTTCCATGATGCGCACCTGTACAGGCGAGGTGTGTGTTCTTAAGACGATATTATCCGAAACATAAAAAGTATCCTGCATATCTCTTGCAGGATGATATTTTGGTATGTTGAGAGCTTCAAAATTATAGTAGTCATTCTCAATTTCGGGCCCTTCTACAATATTAAACCCCATTCGGGTAAATATATCGCAAATTTGCCTCATAATCTGTGTAACAGGATGAAGCGATCCGGGGTTAACAGCTCTTCCAGGCAATGAAACATCTATAAAGTCATCTGATTCTGAGGCATTAGATTCAAATTTGTTTATTGCATCTTTTATTGCATTATCTAAAATCTTCTTTGCTTCGTTAGCTTTTTCCCCTGCTCTTGGTCTTTCTTCGGAAGGTAGCTTTGATATGCTTCTAAGAAATTGAGTAATAACCCCCTTTCTTCCCAGGTATTTTACGGAAATTGCATTTAAGCTTTCGCTGCTTTTTGCAATTTCAATTTCTTTAAAAGCTTCGGCACAAATCTCTTCTATTGTTTTTTCCACTTTAATCGTCTTGCTATAATTTTACTTGAGATGATCAGAATAAAACTAGTGAAAAGCGCATCAAAAAACCGGCATAAATTTATTTTTGATACATCATCAATTTTCTATACAAGCTGTATTTTCAAGCCTGCTGCAAAGCTATGCCGGCCAATTGTGCAAATCCGCTGGGATCCGATATTGCCAGATCTGCAAGAACTTTACGATCAAGATCAATATTTGCCAGTTTAAGCCCATGCATAAACTTGCTGTATGATAAATTATTGATTCGCGCAGCAGCATTTATTCTTATTATCCACAATTTGCGGAAATCACGTTTACAAGTTCTGCGATCACGGTATGCATATGCTAAAGCTCTGTCTACCGTATCAGCTGCTGTCCGGAATAATTTACTGTGACCTCCACGAAAACCCTTGGCAAGCTTTAAAACCTTTTTTCTTCTGTGCCTTGCCTTAAAACCTCTTTTAACACGCATTTCTAATCTCCTTACTTATATACAAATAAAACAAATAACTCATAATATTTAAAATAATTATATTTAATCCTATCAAATCAACTATTAGGAAGAAGCAATCTAATCTCTCTTTGATTTGTTTTGTCTATCATATTTTTCTTACGCAACGAACGTTTCCGTTTTGTTGTCTTTTTCGTAAGTATGTGGCTTCCATTGGACTTGGCAAACTTAAATTTTCCTGAACCTGTTTTTTTAAATCGTTTTGCTGCGCCACGATTAGTCTTTATCTTGGGCATAACCTTCTCCTTCATCTTAACTGCTATATAACTTTATATAAAATCTTGTTTTCTACATGAATAATAATCACTTGGGAGCTAAAATCATTATCATGGCACGCCCTTCAAATTTTGGCATTTGCTCAACCACAGCAATATCTGAGGTACTGTTTACAATTTTCTCAAGCAGTTCCCTGCCTAGCTGCGTCAGCGTAATCTCACGGCCTCTGAAAACAACCGTAACTTTTACCTTATCTTTTTTTCCGATGAACTTTTTTATATGATCTATTTTGACACTAAGATCATGATCACTGGTTTTGGGTCGCACCTTTATTTCTTTAACCTGAAATGTGCTTTGTTTCTTTTTTGCTTCCTGCTTTTTCTTTACCAGTTCATACTTATAACGTCCATAATCCATGATTTTACATACAGGCGGATTAGCGGTTGGCGAAACTTCAACCAGATCAAATCCAAAATCGGCTGCCGCAGCTAGAGCTCTATATGTAGGCAGAATACCTAACTGATTTCCATCAGGATCTATTACTCTTACCTCTTTGGCCCGTATGTCCTGGTTAATGTTTGTTTTGTCTGCTTTCTCCGGTCTGCTTGCTTGTCTGAATATAGCTATACCGACACCTCCCACGGTCACATTTGTTTATAATAGCATTAAGTCTTATAAGTAATAATGATATGTTATCAGACTGCTGTAAATAATATACACTTAATTTAATCCAAGACTATTTATATTACAACTTAAAGAAATGCAAGAAAAATATTAAAATGGTTTAGCTCTCAAATCAAACCGGATGTTTTTTCACCCGGCCTGCTAACAGGCTATTTAGGAATCCATAATTTTATGTGTATTGTTTATAATTTCTTTAAGTTTTTCAATCTCTTGCTGATTCATCGAAAAGCCATGCTTTTCCTCCGGAAACTGCAAGGTTTCAACATCGGATTTATATTGGCTGACTGATGAAAATATAATGTCGCTTATTTTTGCATATTGCTTAACAAATTTTGGTGTAAATTTATCAAATAATCCTATCAAATCATGAGTTACAAGAACCTGGCCATCACAATCTATTCCTGCACCAATTCCTATTGTGGGAATCAAAATCGATTCTGTGATTATCTTTGCAATAGGAGAAGGGATAGCCTCAAGCACTACCGAAAAACAACCGGCATCTTCAAGCGCTTTTGCATCTTCGATAAGAGCAAGAGCAGCTTCAAAACTCTTTCCCTGCACCTTGAATCCGCCCAGAGATGATGCCGTCTGAGGAGTAAGACCAATATGTCCCTGAACCGGAATTCCGGCTTCAACAATCGCCTTTGCGACAGGAGCCGCCCGGCACCCACCCTCAAGCTTTATACAGTCTGCTTTTGCCTCCTTCATCATTCGGTTGGCATTATAAATCGCTTCTTTAATTGAAACATTATATGATCCGAAAGGCATATCCCCTATTACCAAAGCTCTTTTTACCGCACCCGATACTGCCTTTATATGATGAAGCATCTCTTCCATAGTAACCGAAACAGTATCTTTATAACCAAGCACCACCATTGCAAGAGAATCACCTACAAGTATGATATCAATTTCCGCCTTATCTACAAGAAGTGCTGTCGGGTAATCATATGCGGTAAGCATTGTTATCTTTTTTCCGCTTTTTTTCCTTTCCTTTATATCAGGCACAGTTATTTTATTCTGTTCCATATTACGTCTCCTTTTGACGTTTATTCAGGCTTTCTCGTTAAATCCTAAAAAGCTTAAGCGGTGATTCTTTCAGTTGTTCGTTTGCCGATTTAAGCTTATCCTCCCCTGATATCACAGCAATTCCGCAAGAATTATCTTTATCTTCAAGATACCTGTTTGAAACATCGATTATTTTTTCGCGGGTAACAGCAAGAACCCCCTTTTTAAAACGTTTTCTCATTTCATCCGAAAGTGATACAATTTTTCTGTAAAAAGCTTTTATTGCTGCAATACCCGGAGTATCAGGCCTGTCGATTTCGGAACAAACCTGCAAAATTGCTTCCTTGACATCTTCATTACCAAATTTTCCCTTTTTGATAAACGCAGGAGCTTTTTTGAAAACATTTAAGGTATTTACTATATGCGGATCTCTGTAAGAAGCGTAAGAAAAAATCCCGTCTTCAATATTATATGTTGAATATCCGCCGTATGCCCCACCTTTTTCACGGATTTCCCTGTGAATATACATTGACTTTAAAAGTTTGCTTAAAACCGCAAGCGCAGGCGCATCTTCGTGCTCCATTCTAACCACATCAAAATTATATGCCACAAAAGAAACTGCCGATGATGTACTCCAGCCCTCATTCGGCAAAACTTCTTCTACAAAAATATCATTTACCAAATAATGATCTGAAATATTTTCCGGAAGGTTGTTTAGGAATAAACAAGTTTTTGGAAGCGCTTCGGATAGCAAATGACTATCGGCTATAAGCGCTGTTTTAAAATTATTTTTAGCCATAATTTTTGATGCTATCAAAGACAAGTCATCAGCAATTATTTTTACTTTTTCATCACAAAGATCTTTAGTTATTTTTTTTATGAAAAGCAATTGATGGATTCCATGCCATATTTCACTTAGTTTTGATGCTTTGTTAAAGTTTCTAGATGCTAGTGAAATAGCCAATCTGTGACCATTTGGAACAATCATTGATTCAAAACCTGCCCGGTATTCTAGAAGAAGCTTCTTTAAACGGATATAATCGGAAAAATTGTTTTCAAAAACAAGTTCATTTAAAATATCAAACATCATATCAACATTTCTTTCAAGGCATTTACCATTAAAAGAAAGAAAAGGAATATACGAGCCGGTACTATCATATCCTGTTCTTACATTTGATGAAAGTCCGATTCCACCCGTATAAAGATCGATGCGCTGAGCCATATCCGAGTAATCCCTTAAGGATGTACCCATTTTAGAAAATGCAAAACAGAAAAACGGAACAAGGGGAATAAGTCTTTCCTCAAGCGTTTGAGTTCCTGCAACCGCGGTAAAGTATAAAATTCCCCCGGTTGGCTGTTCATAACATAAAACCGGAGTATCGCTATATAAAGAGCTTTCTTTAACACTTTCAATAGATGGTGGGATATCAGAAATTTCAAGTGTCGGAAGACAAGAGAGATCTTCCTTTTTTACCTGAAGCGTTTCAAGACGCTTTGCATCTTCACAGATTTTCTCAATGTTTTCTTTTGTCAAACCGGCTCTAATGTTTTCAAGCTCTGCTGTAACACGCTCTTTTTCTCTTTGTTCCATATCCTGATCAGGGGCAAGTGTTAAAAGCACCCTGTGATTATTTTTTATAAAATATTTATTTATCCTCTTTTCAAAAAGGGGTTCTTTTGATAATTCTTCCCGTAATCTTTGAAGGTCGGCATCAAGATTCAGTATCCTGGCAGGATCTCCTTCATGAAGCCAGCTTCCCGCAAACGCAAGCAAGAGTTTTATACCGAAAGGATATGGAATATTTGTTATTTCCTTGCGGTTAAACTCCAACTGATGAATAGCAGATTCGATAAGATTCTTATCAATACCGTTTTTGAAAAGATCTGAAAGTGTATCAAAGAAAATCTTTTCAATGACATCGGCATCCGATTCCTTGACATCCTTAAGACCGCAGACAAACATCGTATCTTTGTTTCCAGGGTCATATCCTGATGAATCGGAAAGTGAAGAGCCAAGGCCGGAATCTATCAAAGCTTTGCGAAGAGGAGAAGAAGCATTTCCGATAAGGATATGCTCTAAAAGCACAAGAATGAGCAATTCAAAAGTATCGGTTATATCCGACAAAAGCCATGCCATGCATATCTGGTATTTTTTCAGCGGCTCCTCATTCTTTGCCAGAGGATAAACATAGCGCACCTTTTTCGGCTCATTCCAGCGGGGATGTGAAGAAACAGATGTTTGAGGATCTATAAGGCTAAATTTATCAAGTACTTTTTCATCAATAAAAGAAAGGCTTTCGTCTAAAGGAATATTTCCATATGTATAGAAATAAGCATTACTGGGATGATAATATCTGCTGTGAAATTTCTTCAGATCCTCGTAGGTAAGGGTCGGAATAACGGCAGGATCTCCTCCGGAGTTAAAACCATATGTGGTTTCAGGATAAAGAGCATTTAATATTGAACGCCCCATAACCTGATCCGGAGAAGACATTGCTCCTTTCATCTCATTATAAACAACCCCTTTATACACAAGGCTTTGTTCCTTTAAAGAAGACAAATCCATTTCAATGCGGTATCCTTCCTGCTTGAAATTAAGTTCTTCTATAAGCGGGAAAAAAGCAGCATCAAGATATACTTCCATAAGATTATAATAATCTTTTTTGTTCTGAGTTGAAAAAGGATACATAGTCCAATCGGATGCGGTAAAAGCATTCATAAATGTATTAAGGCTTCTTTTGATCATGGAAAAAAAAGGATCCCGTACCGGATAATTTTTTGACCCGCACAAAACCGTATGTTCCAGTATATGTGCTACTCCGGTTGAGTCCTCAGGAACTGTCTTAAAAGTTACTGAAAAGGTATTTTCTTTATCACTATTGCTTATATGAATATGCCTTGAACCTGTCTTTATATGTCTCAATTCATAAAAAAAAGATTTAATATCGGAAAGTTCTGCTATTCTATTTACAGTGTAGCCGGAAATCGTATCCCCTTCAAAAATGTTTTTATTAATACAATCGGTAGTTATGTTCATCTAAACCTCTGTTTACTAAATGTAAGGCACTAAATGGCAATATATATTCCTCTGGCTTTACGCTTTATTTTTCCTAACTTATTCAACCTGAAAATAAGGTTACGAATTTTCTTTTCCTCAAAACCTGTTTTTGCCTGAATCTCCTCAAAATTTGCTCCCTGATCATAACTTTTAATTACCTTTAGCACTGTTTCATATGCTGTTATTACTGACCTGTTATCGTTGCGCACAGACAAACGGCCGCTTTTTTCCCCACAATTTTTTATCAGAATCTCCAGATTCTCAACTTTAGTCAAAATTTTTTGAAGATCTTTTCTAGATGGAATGTCATAAGTCAGCATGAAAAACTTGACCATTGCATCAAAACTAACTGCTTTTACTCTTTTCTTAGCCATATCCCCCCCTTTTTTGACAATGAAATATATACAAAACAAACGACATAATTGCAGGAAATATTAATATAAAACTAATTGATAATAATACTAAAGTCAAGCTTCATAAATGTATAGCAAAGATTCTCGTCAAATATTATTTTCAGTCATCATGGGTAGGACTATAGCAATATTTACTATATTGTTTTATCAGATCAATTTTCCGGGTGGAAAATCGGCTTAAAAAATGAGGTGGCATTATTTGCAGTAATAATATGAATCTTAGAAAATCTATGAGAATTAATCTTTTTGCTCAATAAGCCCTTAATTGCTGTTTGCCGCAAGTCTCCCATTTGGCCGAAGCTTTCTCATCAGTATCGATTTTATTAACCAATAAAGTAGATTTTCCTTCAAGCAAGACGGCTTTTACCTTATCGCCGAGACGTATTTTATCATTTTCTATCAGCAACCCCTCATCAATGGATTGAACCGCTTCAACATGTGTTTGCCTTTTTATCTCATCAGGCGTGACAATACCGTTAGCCGATTCAATTTTCAAATGACCTTTAATACGACCGTCGTTGCCTGTCAGACGCAGGCCAACTGCGGCAAGCGCTCCTATCACCCCTTGACCGGTTCCGCCATGCTCCGAAAGATGAACATCCAGGCGTTTTGCAAGCTCATATGCATCCGCTTTCTTAATTACTTGTTTCTTACCACTATAACCAAAGGCCATAAGCTCTTTTGCCCCGGTAAAGCTATCTATATCCAGAAAGCAAAAACCAGGATCCGAACCTTCAGCGCTTTTCTTTTTTAAAAAATCTACGGTAAATTCTACAAAAGCATATAAATATTTTTTGTCAATCTCCGCTTCAAAACACATGGCACTGTTGTGCGAAGTATAAGGAATATCCGGATGAACAAACATCTGATGCCGGGTTATAAAACCTCCTTTTCCCCATCCATTGATATTTAAGCTTTCAGATAACATCGAAGCCAGTTTCCCTGTTCCGATGCTCTCCAGATTGTCCGTATCATCAATAGCTACCAAAATCCTCATTAAGAAACTCCTTTAGAAATTATTAAAAACCTGCTTTGCTTCTTTTAGGTTTCCTCACATTTTTGCCGCTTAGAATTTTTTTTGTCATCTCTTCCGAAAGTTCATAGTTAAAAAATTTCTTATAAAATGCCTTGGTTTCGGCCTTCATATCAATTTGGGCAAACAATTCCGGGTAAAGTATTTTTGCCGACCATAAGATGGCAAGCGGCGTCTCCAGTGATCCGGGATGCCCCCAGCGTGAAATACCAATAGGCATTTGATATACTTTTTTGTTTTTCACAGCTTTTAAAGCGGACCATTTATCGTCTTGAAGAATAAGCTTTACAGCACTCGGTTCATTGGCAAGAATAACATCAGGGTCCCATAATAAGATCTGCTCCAGACTTGTATAGTTCTTGCCTTCAATGAGTTGTTGCCCCCGGTTTAGAGCCACATTTTCACACCCTGTCACTTTGAGCCAATCTGTTTCAATCCCATGAAGCAACGTGGTTCTCAGTGGCTCGTTAACTGCATAATACACACGAATACGTTTTTCCATCGGAATCTTATCCGTGAGTTTGCAAACTCGTTCAATTATATCCTTGTAATAGTCAATATACTCGGCAGCACGCGCCTCGGCCCAAATAGCCTTTCCGATTAACTCAATGGCATATTGCTGTGTTGCGATGTTTGAATAATCTATAACCAAATATGGTATCTTAAATCTGGCAAGCTTTGCCATATCCGATGGGTCACCGGCAACATCTCCCGGCACAAAAAGAATATCTGACTTTGATACAAGCAATTCTTCAATATTAATGGCCCCCTGTGCCTTTGGAACATGTGCATCTAAAATTGATGGGCAAATGCGAAGCAATAGCGAATCACGTTTTAGGCCGTTAGAAACAGCAACGATATCAGCCCCTCTTCCCAGCATAGTTACAACATGGCCTGTAAACGCATATAAGCAGGCGATTCTTTCTACCTTTGCAGGTAGTACAACCGAACGACCCTTACAATCAACAAGGGTGGGCCCTTTGCCGGAAATGTCCTCTCCGACCGGTTGGCAAAGCACGAGCGCCGGCGGATTGAATAGTACTATAATAATCCATACCAGCATAAAGCATCCGAGCATGTTTTTTTTCATATATTACTTCTCATAAGATTTTACCGCATCCTGTTTTCACAACTATTATACGACCGTTCTGATAGGTATCACCTGTTTTCTTGCTCTATCAGTACCGTTAGTATATTTGATAATATCGGCTTGTATGCCATATAATGTTTCAATCTTATCTTCATGCAATACCTTTGCAGGTGGGCCTGTTTCAATGAACCGAGTATCTTTTAGCATAGCGACATTAATAGGTATATCATTGTTTTCGAAGAAAAAAGAATGATTGGGAAAATGCGTTGCCATTATTACCGATATCCCTTTATCCTGCACAAGCCGGGCTATGGTTTCAAGTACTGTCAGTTCATTCTTAAAATCAAGATGGGCCGTTGGCTCATCCATGATTACAAGCGGCGCATTTTGGGCCAGCGCTCTTGCAATCATGACCAATTGGCCTTCCCCGCCGCTAAGACGTGTATATGGCCTTGTTTTTAAATGTGAAATACCAACAGTATCTAATGCCGATTCGGAAATCCGTCTGTCCATTCTGTTAGGTGCAGAAAACAAACCGGTGTAAGCAGCCCGGCCCATCATAACAATTTCCAATACTGTATAAGGAAATGTTCTCTCGTGGCTTTGAGGAATATAGGAAATTAATCTGGCGAGATTGCCGGGAGTTATCTCCGAGATGGACTTGCCGGAAACTATAATACTGCCTGATTTCAGGCGTTGAAATCCAAGAATGCAATCAAGAAGAGTTGTTTTTCCGCAGCCATTAGGACCAAGCAAACAAAAAACTTCTCCTTTATCAACACTAAAGCTGATATCACTTAATATCTGCTGATGGCCATACGAAAAGCCTACCTGTTCAACCGACAAAAGAGGCGACACCATCACCAGCCACCTCCTTTTGTCTTTTTTAAAAGATATACAAAAAACGGGCCGCCGATAATAGCGGTTAAAATACCAAGCGGAATTTCAGATCCCGTCAATATTCTTCCCAAATTATCGACTAAAATCAAAAAAGACGCACCTAAAGAGAAGCTGACCGGAATCAGTATACGGTTATCGTTTCCAACCAGCATACGGCCTATATGAGGAATTACCAATCCGATCCATCCTATAATGCCACTGACTGAAACTGCCCCTGCCGTAGCAAGGCTCGCACAGATAATTACAATTGCCTTTGATAGCCGTACGTTTATGCCCAGTGAGTGTGCTTCCTTATCTCCCATCGAAAGCACATTAATACGCCAGCTGATACCATAAAGACCCGCAAACCCTATCAAAATGGGAATAATCGCCACTTGAATTTCTTTATAACCCACATTGGCTAAAGAGCCCATCAGCCAAAAAACAATAGCGGGAAGTTGTTCATAAGGATCTGCAACAAACTTGGCAAAAGAAATCAAAGCGGAAAATACTGATGCCACAATTACTCCACCCAGCACCAGCATGATACTGGGAGTCGATTGATACACCCTGCCTATCATACAGCTTAGCATAACAGCCAGAATACCGAAACCAAGGGCAAACGGATAGACGGCTGCTAACGAATGAAACAAAAGAATGGCAAGCGTTGCTCCGAAACCGGCACCGGCGCTGACTCCCAAAATACCGGAGCTAACCAGAGGATTTTTGAAAAGCCCCTGGAAAGCCGCGCCGCTTACAGCAAGAGAGCCCCCCACCAACGCCCCCAAAACAGCTCTCGGCAAACGGATATCCCAAACCACACCATATTGAATATCCGTTACCGAAATATGAAAAGACTCAAATCTGCTCAACAATATTTTCAACACATCAGATAAAGGTAAAGGATACCTTCCGATGCATAGTGATAAACAGATGCATATAACCGGCAAAGCAATAAACAGTAACGCCGATGCTATATTTTTTTTAGAAGCTATATTCTATTCCTCCATAAAAAGTCCGGCCTTTTTGCGGGAGGCTATAAGCTTCCTCATAATCTAAGTCTGTAACGTTTTCCACACCAATATATGCTTTAAGGCGGTTATTTAAGAAAGACTGGTCAAATTTTAAATTAACCAGTGTAATATCATTTAGCTTCCGCTGCCGATACGGCGTGTTTTTACTGTAAAAATACTGATTGGCGTAATGCATGACAGATGTATAGGCTGAAAGACCGCAGGGAAAAGTATATTGACTTTCAAACGTCAGCTTATGTTCAGGCCTGTATTGCAATTCGTCTTTGCCGGTATTGTCGGATTTGTCTTCAGTATCCATATACGTATAACCGGCTCTTAGCATCAGATTATTAATATAGCGGGTTTCAGCAACAAATTCGATTCCCTGAAAACAATATTTTTCATTGTTTTCAAAAATATCCGTTGCATCAACTTTTTCAATATAATTTTTAACATCTATATAAAACCCTGTTAGCGAAACCGAGGTGCGTTCAAAAATATTCCGTTCTATTCCCAACTCATAATTATTTGATCGTTCAGGCTCTAAATCCGGATTACCGGTATCTTCCTCATAAAGCTGACGAATGGAAGGAAACCTGATTTTGCGCGCATATGACCCTTTGATGCGGGTATTTTCAAACACATCATAATGGATGCCCGCCAAATAACTGTTTTTATCATCAGTGCCGCCGGAATCTTTATTAAACCAGTGATGGCTGTAACCAAACACCAAGCCGAGCTTATCAAACGGAGACACTTCATATTCAAGAGCAGTTGAATGGATATTTATGTTATAGTCTTCGTCTAATTCTTGGATATTGTTTTTGTTATCCCGAACAATTCCATTTGAATCAAAAGATTGTTTTTCTGTACTTAAAGCCAATGTAATAAGACCGATCTTTTTCAAATCGGCAACAGTTTGAACAGTGCCGCCGTATGTTTTAGTAAGATTGCTTATAAAATAAGTATTCTTGCTGGTTATGGTATCATATAGATTATCATCATACCGGTTTTCATCCTCATCCATACGGTTGAAAAACATCCATCCGCGAACCCCAAAAGGCCCTTGTGAATTGTAACTCATGGAAAGTTGCCCGGAAAAGCCCTCATAATCTTCGATTCTTTCATATTTCGGGTTAGAGGTAAAGTCGTCCGATGCTATGGTACCAGGCGGTTTCCCAAATTCACCTTTAGTCGTATTGGCAACCAGCCCGATTTTTAAATTGTCATTCGGGGCATAACCAAGGTTGGCAAAAAGACTGTTTTGCTTTCTATCGCTGTTTTCTCTAAGCTCTCCATTTTCATAAATAGTATCATCAAAATCATCCGACAACCTGAAACCTTCGCTGTTCTGTGCGCTACCACTGATGAAACCATTGAATTTATCTTTTGCACCCGATATTGCAAATCTTGCTATATGATTTTCACGCTCGCCTGTTTCAAGCTTAATATTACCCTGAACGCCTTCGGTGCCTTTTTTTGTAATGATGTTTATAACACCACCCAGCGCGCCCTGTCCGTATAGCACCGAACTGTTACCATAGGAAACCTTGATTTTAGCTATGTTTTCCACAGGAATTATAGCCGGATCAAACTGACCGTCAAATGCGGAATTGAAAGGTATTCCATTCAACAGCAGCAACACATGCCTTGACCGAAATCCTCTTAAATCAACACGCGGTATTCCATCGTTTCCGGTACGTATGCTCACACCAGGCAGCAACCTTAAAGCCTGATCTAATGTACGCGCATTCTGCATTTCTATATCTTTAGCGGTAATTTCCCGAACTGTACCAATTGATTCCACCCCAACAGTTTTACCCGAAACAATAACTTCACCTAAAGAATATGCCGCCGTTTGATCACCAATTGATTCTGAAAATGCTTTATATGGAAAACAAAAACATATTCCAATTACCATAAAAACAACAACTCTTATTAACCCCTTAACCATTCCTCTTCTCCTTTTACCTAAGCAATCGCATATACCTTGTATATTTTGATCTCTGGTTTTCTGATTTCCCGTTTTTTCTTATATAACTCGCCTTCCAGAACAATATTTTCTGACACAATAAATTTCAATTATTTCAATATTATGACATTGATGTCATATGTTATATTTCGTAACCTTTTGCCCTATTTCATATACAGATTAATTTTGTCAATACTTAATCAACCTATAATAGATATTTCTAACTATAAATAACCTTCTAATCTCTCAATGAGGATTTCAGAAAACACAACAAATATTATTGTAAATGATGCAGGTTTGATATAAGCCTTCTTTAGAAAAGATATAACAAAAAGGTTTTCAATGTACGCTTTGCATAAATATAGATGACAATTAAGAAAAAAATTTCCGAGTTTGTTGAAAAAATAAAAAATCTCGATGGTGATCCGCACTATATTGCTATGGGAATGTCTATCGGGGTATTTATCGGCATTACTCCGACTTTTCCGTTTCATACCGCTCTTGCGATAATGCTTGCATATATAATGCGCGCAAGCAAGGCAGCCGCAGCGCTTGGAGTCTGGTTAGGGAATCCTCTTACAATGCCTTTTTTTTATTTTACAAGCTATAAGACCGGACAGATTATTTATGGAACATCTTTTCCTTTTGACATAAAATATACAACATTTACCGAACTGCTGGAATTAGGGTCTGATGCAACTATTGCCCTCATGACCGGAGGAGTGCTGATAGGAATACCGCCTGCTATAGCAGCATATTTTATTACCAGCCATATAACAAAAAAAGTGCACTCCGCTAAAAAACTGAAAGAAAACATTTCATGACTTCTCCAAGATCATTACTTTCTGCATGGAACCTTTCTCCCAAAAAACAATTCGGGCAAAATTTTCTTTCCGATCCATCAACAGCAGAAATGATAGTTCTACGCTCAAAAATATTACCCGAAGATATCATTCTTGAAATAGGAGCTGGTCTCGGAGCTCTCACGTTGCCTCTGGCAGCCTCTGCTGCAAAGGTATATTCAGTTGAAAAAGACAATGGCCTGATCCCGCTCTTAGAAAATGAACTTCTATCAAAATCTGTTGATAATGTTGAAATATTAAATGAAAATATACTTAAACTTGATATACATGGACTTGCAGCAAGACATGATAAGAAAATTATTGTAATAGGAAATCTCCCATACAATATCTCTTCCCAAATACTTATAAAACTTATAAAAGAACGAAGCAGTATAAGTCGTGCCATATTGATGTTCCAGAAAGAACTTGCCGGAAGAATCTGCGGGAAACCCGGCAATAAAGATTACGGAAGAATTTCGGTTATGCTGAAATATTGTGCGGATTCATCTGTAATCGCTGATATAAAAGCCTCTCTTTTTTTCCCAAAGCCAAAAATAGACTCCCAGATGCTTGAGATCAGATTCAGGGAACATCCGGAATTTTTGGTAGATGACGAACAATTCTTTTTTAATGTTATCAAAGCTGCCTTCGGGAAAAGACGCAAAACCCTTAAAAATTCACTTTCGTCAAGTGAACTTAAAATTAATGCACAAACCGCAGAATCAGCATTAAACAGTGTAGGAATAGATCCTATAAGACGCGCGGAAACCCTGACAATAGAAGAGTTTGTAAAACTTGGAAATGCCATTTACCAAGGCTTTATCAGATGATGGTCTCACAAAACGTGCTATAAAAATTTTAAAAAAAACACAACCACAACCCTTCCCTTAAGTCTTATTCGGTTCAACCAGGAAAAACCGGTTGACAACCAATTGATTTTTTTGTATAATTTAAACAAGTTTTTTCGGGTTTTTATAAATGAGAAGCATATGGCGATCACTCTCGCGTTTGATGATGTAGAAGAAGGATTGACCCGCGCAAAGAAATCCGGGTTCAGAATATTCGCATTCTCGAATGGCAGCGCCGATGCCGTGGAAACATTGCTGAAAAAGGAGCCATGCAATAAGCCGTTATGATCAATCATACTAAGCAAATTATGGGCAGGTTAGAGGAGCTGAGCAATAGCGATATCGCAGCTCATTCGCAACGATTTTTTAAAACCGGCAAGGGAGAATATGGGGAAGGAGACAAGTTTTTGGGGATTCGTGTTCCGGCTATAAGAAAATGCGTAAGAGAATACCGGGATATATCTTTGGATGATACCCTCGATATTTTAAAATCTCCTTTCCATGAAGCCAGACTGCTTGCATTATTGATACTGGTCGCAAAATATTCTTCCGAAAATAATAGTTCTGAAAAAGTGTTAATATATCATTCTTACCTGAATCACACAAAATTCATAAACAGCTGGGATCTTGTTGACTCTACGGCAGAGCATATTGTAGGCGCTCATTTATTCATTAGAGAAAGAAAGCCTATTTACAGACTCGTGCGTTCCAAGGATCTCTGGGAACGAAGAATCAGCATTATATCCACTTTTCATTTCATCAAAAGAAATGACTTCTTCGATACTTTGGCAATTGCAGAAATATTATTAAATGACCGGGAAGATTTGATTCACAAGGCCGTAGGATGGATGTTGCGTGAAGTCGGCAAACGAAATAAAGACAGCGAAGAAAGATTTTTGGATAAATACTATAATAAAATGCCGCGCACCATGTTACGCTATGCTATTGAGAAATTACCTGAACCCGAAAGGATAGGATATTTACATGGAACCAGATAAATTTTCCGGCAAAATCGATACGAAAGTCGGAATAAAGCCATCTCTGCATCATCAGCGCTCTTCTTTTGTTATGAAACTGATCATATCCATAGCTATCCTTTTTCTACTATCCAATGTTGCATTTGCAAATGAATCCGCCTTTAAACGTCCTGAAACCTGGGCTCAGCCTCTTGTGATAGAAGGTGTCCCAAATCTTCACAAAGTAAGCAATAATTTATACAGGAGCGCCCAGCCCACAGCCCAAGGCATGAAGAATTTAAACAAAATGGGAATTAAAACAGTCGTGAATCTCCGCTCCTTCCATTCGGATAGGGACAAAATCGGAAAAACGGGGTTAAAATATGAGCACATCTATATGCAAGCCTGGCATCCGGAAAAAAAAGAAATCGTCCGTTTTTTACAGATCGTCACAAACCCTAAGAATACCCCTGTACTGGTACATTGCCTGCACGGCGCAGATCGTACAGGAACCATGAGTGCTATATATAGAATTGCAATCCAGTGCTGGACTAAGGATGAGGCTATTTCTGAAATGACAAAAGGGGGTTTTAACTTCCATACAGTGTTTAGTAATCTTCCCGAATGGATTCAAAAACTCGATATTGAATCCATCAAAAAAGAGGCTGGAATTAAACATAGCACGAATCATCAAGATTCATGAGATATATTTTCATTTCATTATTTCATGGATGGCAAATCGTAGTTGGATAAGTCTTTTATATACGATTCAAAATTATTTTCATCTAAAAAGCGGGATATTATTTGGCTGACCACATCGGCTGTTTCAATCCGATAGTATCCTTTTTCATTTCGTCCGATGATCTTTTTCGCCGTATCAACGATGGTTTCAAGAGAACTTATAGAAAGCTCAATGTTTGCATTGATATTGATGGTATTTTTTTCCGTCATGGTTTTATGATTTCCTTAAATATATTTATAAAAACACCGGACTCATATCATTTCCAACAGAATCGGTCAAGATTTGATGAATTAGTATACAGACAATCGCATTGGAGCTGGTGTTCCGAAGTTATAATAAAATAATTAACGGTTATATAAATCTCCATATATTATGTAATGTCTCGAAAAGCTTCTTTCCAAGTATGGTAATGACAACTTCCTGGGAGAAATGGATCTAATATTTTCATTGAAATAGTAGATTTCTAACACAAATCATGGTAATGAATTATAAAAATCAAAAGGTTTGATAACAAATTTAGTTCCGTTTTGAATAACGCCAGTCCATAAATTTCAAAAAATGTATGTATAGATGAACTTATTAATATGGCACATAAGAGCCAAAAGCCGGCTTGACCCCCATGTGATCTTTTTATGTTGGAACCTTACATACAGCATTTCTTGTATTTTTTCCCGCTTCCGCAGGGACAAAGTTCGTTTCTGCCGACTTTTTCACTCTTTGGCTGCCGGGCAGGAGTAAAGTTTTTTGCCCTGCAGTTCCAATAAATAGCTTTTAGTTTTTTATGGCGTGCGGATAGGCTTGAATATAAATCCGGGTTCTGTTGCTCAATGAGGGATCTGATTTTTTTCAATGGGAGAGTGTCGGACGATCTTTCTTCGAATTCCCATTCTTTTTTTGCGTAGATAACTTTCAGCGTGCAAAAATCTTCCAATCTACTGTGTTCTTTATTTATATATTTAAGATCAAGAAAAGTATCCGTACAGGTACAGTCAGGTAAAAGACAAAACTGATCGAAAATCAGACACTCCATTCCGTCGATATGAACCAACATCTGGTCTGCATAAGGAAGAATATCATTATATGCGTACATCAGCCCTTCCATTTCCACTCCCGGATAATCAAAGTACGCATCTATGGCGTTGATATCTGCATTTTCGGTAATTCGATTTTTGTAAACAAAATGTTGTTCAGCCAGTATATTAAAATCCACAGTCTCAAGCTGTGAAAAGAAAATATTGGCAAATGCCAGGTCTCTTTCGTGGGTTTTGCTTTTCGCATCTTTCTGAAGTTTCTTTTCAGGCAGATCAATATCTATATAACGGGAGGGGACGGACTTTTTTACTGTGTCAGCTATCGGCGTAAGGGCAACTTGAACAGAACCGCAGGTACACACAGGGTTGTCACATGAAAAAAAATCACACATGTAGGTTTCGGAACAGTTATCTCTTATGATGGTGGCTCTTATTTCTCTTAAAGAGTTATCTTTTGCAAATACCATTATTGTTTCCTTATATTTATTTCTGTATAGCAGTCATTTTCCAGTTCAGTGATGAAATCATCCGCCTGCTCCAGGGTCTGGTTTAACAGGTCATCTATCTCTTGCATGCTGTTCATTACCCCCAGTCGTTTTTTCTGCATATGCAGAGGATACAATATCCGGTTCCGTTTATCCGGTTTCGTGTTTAGCTGTTCAAGCAGTCCTGACAAGTGGTCAATCATTGTATTGATTCTGTATGATGCTGTCCTGCGGAAATTATTAATCTTTTCTTTAAGGATACGGTCATTCAGCTCCCGGACCTTTGACAGTAGCAACTTTGCTTTATTAATTCTGTCATATGGGAAAGCGGAGGTCAGGATCTGGTTTAATTGTTCATGTGCATGCAATATTTCCGGGAAATTTCGAATCTCGGCAAGACTTTCATCAAAGTCACCCATTGATTGTATCAAATTTTCCCAGAAAAAAACATGTTCTGAATAAAAAACAGACAGCATTTTTATATCCTGGGCTATTTCAAAAAGGGTGTCCGAGTGGTTACAGCAATTGGAAAGCAGGGAATATGAATCTTTTTTAGACAACAACAGGTTTAATGACTGTTGATGTTTACTGACAAGCTCCTTGCCGGGGTAAAAAGGTTTTTGAGCTTTTCCAGCAAAAAAGATCAACAGTTTTTCCCAATGATGCAAAACCGAAAACAAAGACAAGGCCAATTGGTATTGATCATTTCCGTATTCCTGATTATCATCGTTCGAAATTGTCCGATAAATTGAAGCTGCTTCTTGGAATACGGAGGGTCTGACTTTTTTGTTTGTGATCAGCTCCACAGCATTTTTAGGTGATTGCAGAAGATGAAGTTTTGCCTCAAATGGAGACAGCATGCGGTTGTTCCATAGGAAATGAATTTTCAGTTCAAGAGCAGCCCAGAAAACATGCTGCAATATGTCTGAGCAAGTCCATCCTGCCTGTTCCATATGTTCCACAAAGTGCTCAATGGAAAGCTGACCCTGGGCTTCCAGCATTGTTTTAATGCCTTCAACAATAAGATCCTGACGGCCCTCTGTATGATCTTCAAAACCGAACATCAATTGCCGTGGCCCTAATTCAACGGCTTTTATATCCTTAGTCTTTATCATTTTTAACCCGGATTGAAAATTAGCATATTGACAATGTCATCGTCAATTGAAAACCCTGATTGAGAACTTTTGAACATGCTACGGTTTCATCAGTAGCATGTTCCTTGTTGAGTTTTTGCCACAGCTCCGGCAGCAGAAGCATTCAGAGAACTATCTTGATCTTTTAGTTTAGTTCATTGATAGCACCATCTTTGTAACCATGGAAACATGTATGTGTTAAAGTGCTCCTGCCGAGGCTTTGGAAACTGCTGGCGTAGGATATACCGAGCGGTCTTTTGCAATTACGACTGCGGATATCCCGGCGCATAAAGAAGAGGGGATTACAAGACTTGATAAGCCAAGACGTGTTTTTGCAATATAGAATTTAATTCAATGTCTCTAAATTAAATTTTTCAGCATCTTCACAAGTACTATTCCAATAAAGAAAAAGGCAGCGTAAGCCCGCCGCACATCTTATGTACCAGTGAATTATTTTAAGAAATCCAATATTACAGACTTATCAAAGGTTTTTGAGAAGAAGGATATTCTGTGGTTATCGAAAGATATCTTTGAAAATCAGTTTCTTTGGCAAGTTTTATATATGATCATTTAATTTTAAATTTAAACCATGGTCTCTGCATTCTATGTTTATGGCAGGTAATGTTCTTTCAGGCTGACCATCCAATGGGGATTATTTCCAAGACGGACCAGTGGATTGGTGAATTGTTTTTGGTATAAGAATGCTGCATTATTTTTATTGACGAGTGCTTCTTTGTGTTATATTGGTTTAAAAAAAGCCTTAATAGAGATTTTTTCAACCGATTTATGAACTATAACTACTCAACAAAATTTGTGCGTAAGCTGACTGGGGCTACGGAAAACCAATTTAAATATTGGGTCAAGCTACATGTTATCACACCTATACGTATTGGAAAAACCCATTATTATTCGTTTAGAGATATCGTTAAATTACGGGTTTTAGTCCAGTTGAGGCGGAATGGATTGAGTCTTCAGAAAGTAAGAAAGGGTATTGATAATTTATCTAGTATACTACCAAATACTGAAGATCACATGACCCGATTGATGATTCATACGGACGGTATCGATATGATCGTTGTTGAAAAAGGTAATTATTACAGTGCAATTACAAGACAGCAGTACTTTACATTTGATACCGGCAAAATCGAATCGGAAATGATCAAGCTGCAAAAAACGGAATGCGATTATTTAAAGAAAGAAAATATTGGCGGGCTTGAAAAAGAAATTCATAAAACCGTTGAAGCTTGAATTCATAAGGAATCAGAAATGTCATTATCTGACGTTCATACACAGGAATTCCCATATAGGCCGCTAAGTCAAAATGCCCGCAATGCGGTTTTCGGTGTTCTAAAAGAATACGATTTTACACCTGGAACGATGATCAAGGAAGAATATCCATTTCTTGGCATCGATAAACGGGAATTTAAAGCAAACGCAATTGCCTTTACCCACGAAACACACCGAACACCTGATTATACTGGTTTTTCTGTTTTCAATACCACGGATGAAAGAGATGAGCGCAAGCTCGTTACGATTCTTGCTCGTTCCGCCGCACCCTTTCATTTCATTCATAAGGACAAGAAAAAGAATTTTTCGTTTTGGTTTACCAATGTCAACGATAGAAAAGCAGGAAAATTAGAGTCCATAAAAATCGAATCCGATGTCAGCTATGGCAATCTATCCAGTGCTCTGCGTCAATATTCAGAGGATTTAAACCGCAGCCATATTATCAATGTTAAACAGGGGATAGAGGAATTTACCCATTCACGTTTCAAAGAATTCGGTCATTTTCAGCTATCACTTTGGGCTATCGATGTAACCGGCGAATCATTAGTGAAACATTTTGGGCACGCGGTAAACAATCTGGCAAGGTATCGGGATTCAAAAAGCGGAAGACCCATACCCAATAAAGATGTAACAGATATTGCCATACAGCTTTTAGGCGCTGTAATACTAGCGGATAACGGAACGCTGGGACGGGATATTCAGAACAATAAACCAGGGATTGAAGAACTTATAGCTGCAGCAAGGCGCAAATTTCCAAACTATTTCAATACACAGCTCCTCAGTCAATGGGAAAAAGCGGCCGATTTGACTTATCATAATTTAACGGAATTGTGTTACTCAGGTTTTTCACCGGAAATGCTTACAAGTCTCTACAGAGAGGCTTATCCTGACAAAGAAGACAGAAAAGCATTAGGCCGCTATGACACCCCGCTTTACCTTACCCGCCGTATCTGGAAAACCATCCCTGTGGAATTTTTACCTCCCGAAAAAAGGGTAGTGGCGGATATGACCTGTGGTTGGGGTAGTTTCCTCATCGCCGGATTCGAACGGATGTCGCGTATGATCGATATGAGAGAGAAATCACTCCGAGAATTAATAACCGGAAATGACATGGATAATTTTACGGCACGTTTGTCCGGTTTGGGATTACTCATTTCAACATCCGAAGACAGTTGGGATATAGAGAGCCACGATTCGGAAGAATGGATGGCAAAGAAATATGGTCAAACAGGTCCTGGTATCATAGTTGGGAATCCACCTTTCGCCGGAGATCGAAAAACAATTAAAGGAGAGACGCACAGACATCAAAAGGCAGACAAATTCATGGAATGTGCAATCAAATACCTTACACCTGGCGGATATATGGCCATGATCATGCCTCAATCCTTTACTATTTCAGAGGCGTCCCCAAATCTTCGCAAAATGCTTTTGCACAACTGTGACGTACAGGAGATATGGGAACTGCCCGATGGGCTTTTTCCTGATGCAACAGTCAGAACAGCTGTCCTTTTTGCTCGAAAGAAAGAGCGTTCGTCTCAAAGTGTTTTCCCCGTTAGAACCCGAACACTGCAAAAAAACACGATAGGAAGGTTTGAAGAATCTGGAACTTTTACAAGATCGACATACTTTTCCGACCAGGCTCGTTGGGATGAGAATTCCAGTAAGTCATCAGACTCCGTGAATACACATATAATGGATTTTAAATTTATTCTGCTGGAATCATCTTGGGATAGAATAGAATCATGTTGCACAAAGTTCGAAAACATTGCTGAAATCATTTCTGGCGCAATAGTCGGTAAAAACCCGAAAAATAAAAGTTGGCGAGACTATCCGTATCCAGAGGAAGTGAATTGGCTTACGGGTGCAAAAAATGTAATAAAAGATTCTTTTAACCTTGTTTATGATTCAGAAGTTACCATAGTTTATCCAAATGATTTGGAAAAACCGCGTAAAAATAAAAATCCAAAAAGAGATAAAGAACATCTTCTTAAAGGAAAAAAAATATTGCTATCTTCTAATACTGATCCAAGCTGGGGCAAACGTGTGAAAGTAGCAATTGAGAGAAGGGGATATTATGTATCGGACAGTTTTATAGTTATTGCACCAAAATCAGAGATGGAAAAGAGACATATTACTCATGAGGTTGTTGCCGCGGTAATGAATTGGAAGATCAGTAATGCCTGGATCGTTGAACATCTTAAACATCCTAAAATACCGATGCGCGCTGTGCAAAGTATACCTTTTCCGACCCTGAGCAAGAAAGATTGTGAGATTTTAAATAAGGCGGTACTTGAAATAGAAGAGTCCATAGTTAAAAATGGGAAACCATCCGATGATGCATATTCAAAAATAGATAACGTATTAAAGGATGCATACAGACTCAGCGATGAAGAATATGAGCGGGTAACATCCATATATGAATGGGACACAAAGCCAAAGATTACTATAGATAAATTACCAGATGTGGATGCTAACTGGAAAACGACCGGTGTGGTAGACAGTATCGATATCGATAACGGTACAATAACTCTCTGGATAAGTGATTTTGATGAATTGCAAACCGTACCGATTTCGCCATCTATGCCGGGATGGCTGTTGCGGCCGGAAACTGCATTCCGGACAAACATTCCGCGGGAAAGTCTGAGAAAACGTAGTCTTGGGAATGCTTATTTGGAAAAATTCAGTCCTCAGGATTATACATATTTAAGTGAAGAAGAGATATTCCGGAAATTGGAAAAAGTCCTTTCGTAACGAGAAATCCCAAATCTTATGATAAAAAAAACAACGGTAAGAGTCGCTTTTATTGATGTCGGACAAGGAGATACGATTGTCGTATCCGTTCCTGAAACACATGAAGCAGTAATTATCGATTGTATCGATGCCGAAGCGGTTATAAGCTATCTTGAAAAATATGATATTCGTCATGTACGAGGATTGATCCTAACTCATTTGCACCTTGATCATTGCAAAGGAATGATGGGTTTTATTGCCAATGCCAAAAGTCAGCTTAATTTGATTTGTGAGCGCGTGTTTTTCTGCCATCCATATGTTAATGAAAAAATCTGGCAACGACTTCAAAATGATGGAGATGGCCATTCTGATATTTCTCCAGACGAAACTTCCAGAAAACGGCGATTCAAGGATATTCGCATAGAAATCCTCAAATGGGCTCAGTCGCATCGCGATCGTTTCAAAAGGCTGACGAAACAGGTGGATATAAGTAGTCTCCCGCTTCCTGGAATTATCGAACTGGTTCACCCTTGGGAAGTGGATATTGATGGGCTCATAGGAAAAAGTCTGAATGATATTTCCGCTGTTCTGAAAATAAATGGAAATGGAACGAGTGCAATTCTAACCGGTGATTTAGAACCCGCTGGTTGGAATTGCTTGAGGAAAAACAAAACCGAAATATCCGGCGATGTATTGAAGTTCCCACACCATGGCGCATGGAAAGACAGTAACCCAGAAGATTTATTGAATACAATATCTCCGTCTGTGGTTGTTGTTTCAGTCGGGACCGATGGGGATAGATACAATCATCCAAACCCGCATGTCTTTAAAACACTAAATAATCATCCTGACATCCGTGTTCTATGTACTCAGGCTACAAGCCAATGCATAGGGGAAATTGATTTAAAACAAAAAAACTTGATCAAGCGGTTTAAACAATACTGTAGTGAAACGGACGCGTTTTTTGTCGAGCAAAAAGGGTGTCCATGTGCTGGAACCATTATTATAGAACTTGGAGACTCGCTTAAAATTCTTCAGCCGAACATTGAATTTCATAAAGATCAAATAATCAAATCATATTTCCACACTCCAAAGTGCTGCTGATTGTACAGCGTTTTTCCTGAAGAAGAACACAAATTATGATACGCTTGCCAAAGAACCTGATTCCAGCAGTTCATTTATTTAGATATTTTTTACATAATCCAGCTTCACCCAAACCTTTGATAAGAAGAATGTATGAGGGAGTTGCTTTGATCTTGGTGTGCTTTTTATTTTGTGAATTTCTTCCTTCCTGAAAGCAATAGATTGCACATTCTCATTAAACTTGTAGATTTCAAACGGAAATCATGATAAATAAAACTCGAAGTTAACCTTAAAAAAGAAACTACCATTATTGAACAGTTTCCTTCTAAGACCATAAAATGAATATTGAACAAGTTTGATATACAGTTATATCATATATATCTTAATAACTTATATTTGGATATTTAATATTCTGAATTTCCGTTACTAAACAGAAACTATTCAATAACTTGTTGGCGGCGTTGACCCCAGACGGTGCCAATGGCCTGGGTCAACGCCGCATTCTGCACATAGGAGAAAAGAATCATGTCAAAACTTTGCCCAGTCTGTGGTTCTGCGATAGAAGATGTTGCGAGTATGAATTCAAGGCAATTCCGTTGTACATTATGCGGCGAATTCATTCTTTCATCTATTCTTGTCACTTTTCTTCCAAAGACACTGATAAATAACAAGGACGGAAGCAACAAGATCAGCCATGCAATCAGGACCATGCAGCAGAACAACGTGGTTCCAGAAATTAACCCCCATACCGTGGATGAGATTCTTAAACGTCCATTGCCAACGCCAAGGGAACAGGCCGATCTTTTCATACGTTGGCTTGCTGAGAATATCGAAGGGCCAGGTGAAACAGTATTAATCACACCGGCAACCCATCGTTCAATAATAGGTGCCAAGACCGATGAAGGATTCGGGCTTGTCCTTAAACACCTGTTTAAGGCTGATCTTGTTAATGGATATCTGAACGATGACGCCATGAGCGAACCAATTACAGCGGATATTACCCTCTCTTTTGATGGCTGGAATTATTACGAAGAGTTGTGCCGTGGTGGAGCAACCTATAAAAAGGGGTTCATAGCCATGAAGTTTGGCGATCCACTTCTTGATCAACTCTTGGCCGAAATTCTGAAACCATGTGCCAAACAGGCTGGTTTCGAACTTCTTCGACTTGATGACACACCGAAAGCTGGTCTTATCGACGATAGGTTAAGGGTTGAGATTCAATCATCGGATTTTCTAGTAGCAGACTTAACTCACGACAATCCTGGGGCTTACTGGGAAGCTGGATATGCAGAAGGGCTAGGCAAACCAGTAATTTATATCTGTGAAAAAGACAAATTTGATACTACCAAAACCCATTTTGACACCAATCACCATCTTACTATCATGTGGGATAAAGACAACTTACCGAAAGCTGGACAAGATTTAAAAGCAACCATTAGAGCAACCCTACCTCACTTAGCTAAACAGGAGAACGATATTGCATAAACATCGACTGCATACGGACTGCCAAGGCCGTATCTCCGTGCAAACTTGGCAGCCCACAACTTGGCCTTGGCAGCCGGTGAGCCGGGTTAGACTTTTCAAAAAAACCTATTAAAAGGAGGATCAATACAATGTATGTTGTGTCAGTCATAAATTACAAAGGCGGTGTTGGCAAAACTACCACAACAGCAAATCTATCTGCGGAACTTTCGTGGAGGGGATACAATGTCCTTATGATTGACCTTGATCCTCAAGCGAGCTTAACCTTTTCATTCATAAAACCTGAAGAATGGAAGAAACATTTTTCAACCTTAAAAACAATTAAATATTGGTTTGATTCTTTTTCAGACGGTTCTCCTTCGAATTTGACCGACCTAATTTTTTCACCGAAAAATGTATCCACAAAATTGAGTGGCAAAGGAAAACTTGATTTAATTCCATCACATCTGGGTTTGATTAATGTTGATTTGGAATTAGCAACTGAATTAGGTGGGGCAAGCCTAAAACAAAGTAAAAAAAATTTTTTGAGGGTCCATAAAAGATTAACAAATGGTATTCGGCAGATAGATGATGAAAAATATGATCTCATACTAATAGATTGTCCCCCTAATTTTAATGTTGTGACAAAGACAGCAATTGTAGCAAGTGATAATATTTTAATACCCGCCA
Organism: Pseudomonadota bacterium; assembly: GCA_018817425.1. Lineage (NCBI taxonomy): Bacteria > Pseudomonadati > Pseudomonadota > Pseudomonadota bacterium. The sequence continues at coordinate 5,090 of JAHITX010000093.1, read as the reverse complement.
AGCCAGACTATCTTTCTACATTAGGAATAGATTATTTGAAGCGTAGTTTAGATCAGTTAGTATCTGATTTCAACGAATATGTGGATATAGCAGATGATGAACCAGATGAAAAAATTGATCCTGAAATACTAGGAGTTGTTTTTACAATGATTCAAATAAATAATGGCAAACCAATTTCTGCCCTTCGTCCATATATTAGTCAGACAAAAAAGTTGGGCATACCAGTGTTTGATGAGTATATTAGAGAAAATAAAACAATTTTTTCGGATGCGCCACAGTATGGGGTTCCTGTTGTTCTTAATAACTATTCTGCTGGAACTTATGCTGATGTGGTTAAAGAAATTGAAAAATTTGTTACAGAATTTATTGATAAATCGGGAATATGAGGTTTTTATGAAAAAGAGTAAAAACACTATTAGCAAGATATTTGATATCCTCGCTAAAGAATTGGAAAAATTTAGCGAAGTAGAACTTGCTGATATATCGTCCGGTAAAGCTACAATAAAAGTTGATATTATTAAAAATAAATCAACTTCTGAAAAATCTATACCCTCCGATATTGATTATTTAAAAGTAAAATCAGATCTAAATTCATTTCAAAGCCGCGAAAAAGGTTTAGAATATCTAAACCAGCATTGTAAAACAAAAAAAGAACTGACAGCACTATCAAAAATCGTTGATATCCATGTCCAAAAATCAGATAAAATTGATCAACTAAAGGAAAAAATTATAGAATCAACTATCGGCTTCAAACTTCGCTCTGCTGCAATACAAAATAAATCAATAGGAGAGGAACAGTAAGTCTTATTTGGAACTGAGTTTATGAAACTAATTGAGATCAAAATACAAAACTTCCGTGGCATCCGCTCGCTACATCTGCCACTTGACAACCTGACGGTGCTCATCGGGGAAAACAACACCGGTAAATCAACGGTGCTGGAGGCATTGAGGCTTGTGCTGACGCGCGGTTTCGGCGTACGCCATGATGGCCGTTTCACAGAATACGATTTTCATCTGAAAGACTCTACTGCAACACCCCAAACCGCTGAGCCCATTTCCATCATTTTGCATTTCGCCGAGGAACAAGTAGATGAATGGCCAGATACAATCTCCCAGCAACTGGATGAAGTGATCCAGTTAGATATGGGAAATGGCCTGAACCATATCAGGTTGCAGGCGAATGGGAATTACGAAGCGGAATCAGGATCGTTTGAAACCAAATGGGCATTCTTAGATAATAATGGTGCGGAACTACATCTCAAAAACGCAACCCCACTCAATCTGGTTTCACGTTTTGTGCCACTCTTTTTTCTTTCCGCAATTCGTAATGCCTCCCAGGAGTTCGGACCACGTGGTCAATTCTGGAGCGGTTTTCTGAAATCCATTCAATTGCCAGACGAACAGCGCGAAAGGATAGAGGAAATGCTTCAGGAAGTTAACGCTTCCGTAATTGGCGCGAACGAGGGATTGACTGAAGTCACAAACAGAATCGCCGATGCCAAGCTGCTTGTCCCACTGGATTCAGATAATCCTGTGGTTTTAGAGGCAATCCCAACCCGTGTCTTCGACATGGTCGGGAAAATCCAGGTTCATTTGAAGTCGTGTTACGGAGCAAAGCTCCCCTTACACCGACATGGAGAAGGAACGCAGAGCCTTGCTGTATTAATGCTCTTTCAAGCCTTCACAGTCGCCAATCTGGCTGAAGCTTATGCACCAGAATCTTCCCCTCTGCTGGCTTTGGAAGAACCTGAAGCTCATCTGCATCCTTCAGCTATTCGGTCGTTAGGATCATTTTTAAAGGAGATGACCGGACAAATTCTCGTGACGAGCCATTCAGGAGACCTAATATCGAGGGTTCCGGTTACCGCGCTACGTAGGCTGCATAAGAATAATGGGGAAACAAAAATTGGCCGTGCTGCGGACGGTACGTTTTCAGAACGAGAGCTTCAGGCTATTAACTACAATATCTGCCTTTCCAAAGGACACTATTTGTTTTCTCGCTGCTGGCTTCTTGTAGAAGGCGAATCGGATTATCACCTTTTACCGTTACTGTTTGACATAATGGGACATTCCCAAGATCAAGTCAGCTTCTCCATTTTGGAAATAAGCCAAGCTATTGAAAAAGGTGAGCCGTTGATCAAATTCGCCAAGGCACTAGGTGTTCAGTGGTTCTTAATGGCGGACGGAGACCCGGCTGGAACTGATTATGTTAACCGTGCAAACAACCATCTTGCGGCAGGGGAAAGCCTCGCCGACAGAGCACGGACTTTGGCTCATCACGATATTGAACATGAATTCTGGCACAATGGGTATCAAGCGTTTATCGAAAGCATGGTATCACAAACCCGTAAAGGCCAGATTCCAACTGAAGCGGGGGGCGATGCCGCAAAAGTAACGAAGCTCATGATAAAGGCGGCCATCAAAAATGCTGGAGGCAAACCGGCTTTTGCTCAGGTATTGGCGACTGAAGTCAAGCAACGCGGAGTCGGAGCTATCCCCCAAACAATCAAGGACATCATTTCCCGTGTCGTCCAACTGGCCGGAGACTAATAGCAATGATTGATCTGTCCACGCTTAACGAAAACCAGCGAGAGGCTGTACTATGGGACAATGGGCCTCTCCTTGTATTGGCCGGTCCTGGCTCGGGTAAAACTCGGGTTCTGACTAATCGTATCGCTCGAATTCTAGAGGAATCCGCAGGTCAGCATTTTCGAATTTTGGCGCTTACTTTCACCAACAAGGCCGCAGCTGAGATGCGTGGCAGGGTTGAAAAACTGGTACCAAAAGAATTTGCCCGTGTGCGCCTCACAACCTTCCATTCTTATACGGCTGAGTTGCTCCAGCAGCATGGCAACCATCTCGACTTTCGCCCAGACTTTCAGATTCTATCAAACGACGCCGACCGAGAAGCGTTGCTTGATGATGTTCTTGGGCAGCTCAAAAAAGACTTGGCCTACTCGTTCCCTGATCATTTCAAGGCCGGTCAGCTCCTGCCCGCAGTCACACGGCTTCTTGAACAGTGCGTTCCAATAGATAAGGCGGAAGTAATGCTTCAGCAGGCCAACGTAGATAATGCCATTCCATTGGCTCGGGTCTATACCGCTTACAGAGAAGCATTGCGAAGGACTAATTCCCTCGATTTTCCAAGTCTGATAGCTGAGTCGCTCGACCTTCTTGGAAAATACCCATTCCTCGTCAAACATATCCGAAAGGTTTTTAAGCACATACTTGTTGATGAATTTCAAGACACCAACCATTCCCAATATCGGATTCTTTCACATATAGCGCAGCCCGACCCGTCTACGTTGTTTGTCGTGGCTGATGATGATCAGATTATTTACCAATGGAATGGCGCTAGCCCCAAAAGAATACAGGCGTTGCGCGATGATTTTGGTGTCTCTGAGTTGCAGCTACCGGAAAACTACCGCTGCCCACCGCTTGTCATCGAATTGGCCAACGCGCTGATTGAAAAAAATCTCAACAGATCCGCTGGCAAAAAGCCTTTGAAAGCGGTCAAGCAGGGTGAAAGCGGCGATATCGTGCGGGTGTTCCGTTTCAACTCGGTAGATGAGGAAGCCGGGTGGATCGCGCAAGACATATCACAAAGGAACACCGAAGAGTGTAAAGACAGCGTAGTACTCGCACGGACAAAAAAGCTTCTGGACTTGGCCGGACGAAAACTTGAGGAAGCCGGGATTCCTGTTTATTACGCTGCCCGCAAGAATGAATTCAAAAGCGCTCCCTTGAGGATGCTGCACGCCATACTTCGTTTGGTGAACTCAACGGAAGACAAGCAGTCGCTCGCACGGCTTTCCAAGGCGTTTTATGAACTGGATGGCATCAGCATTGAGCTGGCACCGGTCCTTTCCCGCGCATCTGCGGACGGAATTGCCTTACTACGTTCCTGGCTTGACGAAGTGAAGCGCCGCGAGGTTTTGGAAAAAGAAACGCGGCGACTGCTCGAAACCGACATCAAACCGCTTCTTAACTCGCTGAATTATAGAGACTTCGCAGACAAACTTTTGAAATGGGCGGTAGCCTGCCAGCAAACATCGCGACCGGATGAGAACGCCTTCAACGAATTCGAGGAGGAACGAGAGGTCTGGAATATGCTTTTGGCCGAAATAACAAAAAAATTCGAGGGCGAGGATATAAGCTTGCACCAGTTGCTTCATGAACTCGATCTAACCTCCAAGACACCACCGAAACCGCCCGAAGCGATCCCTTGTTTCACTATCCACGCATCAAAAGGGATGGAATTCGGGCATGTCTATCTCATGGGCCTAGTAGAGGATCAGCTTCCAAGTTGGGCCGCAGTCAAGAAAGGCGACAAATCCCTTGAAATGCAAGAGGAGCGTCGGAACTGCTTCGTTGCGATTACGCGCGCCCAAGAAAGCCTGACCCTGACTTTCTCGGCACAGGTTTTTGGATGGTCGAAGCAGCCTTCTAGATTCCTTGGCGAAATGGGGATAGAGCTATAAGCAAACCTGATCTATGCAGGAAAAAAGCGTATAACAAATCGCTGCACTGGATTTTTACTCCGCTACGCTTCGCAAAATCCAGTGAGCTCAGTTTTACTTTCTTTCCATCCGTAATAAACATTTTTCAAATAATCCGATAGTATTTCTTTGTAGGTGAAGACAGCGATTCTGGCGGTTTTACGATCTTGAAAAATATTAATTCTGTTTTTTTATGTAATCCTTCCTGAAATGTAGTATGTGGCAGTTTTTATAAACCTACATCAATTCAATCGGAAATGAATACTGATAAACGCAATCGGAAATTTGAATGTTAACGGAATGCTTGTTTCCAGTAATAATGATAAAAGTAAAATGGGATTAAATACCAGACTGCCCTGCATCTAAAGCCCTTGAGAATCCTGAGGGCATGTTTACCGTGCCACTTTAACTGGCACTGCAAGCATCCAAAATTGCAGTTTTTTACTGGCGTTTGTTATTCTTACAACGTAAATAGACTGCTTCCGTGTGCTCTCTTTTAGATCGCAGACTCATGATTATCCATCCTTGGGAAGTTGGTAATCGATATCATCTGATCATGAGCTAACGATCATTTACAATAACCCTTTGGGT
>JAHITX010000092.1 GCA_018817425.1 Pseudomonadota bacterium | reverse complement strand
GGATAGCGTTGGGCTTCACCAGTGAGGTTGCCGCCACCTGCCCGGACCATGCTCCTTTGCGGGTATTAAACACCAATGGAAAACCGGTCTTCTTTTCAGAACACATCGCTTTCTCTTGGTGTATCATATCTCTCCCTTCCGCGCCTTCAGTTTATCCCTTTGGTTAATTTGCGAAGCAATCTACGAGCTCCTTTATAAAGTTTCAAGGATTTAATATGACCGGATATAAAAAAGCCCCAATCTTCAGATAATTGAAGCATGGGGCTTTTTGTTTTTTAAATAAAAGAATTTCAAAAATCGGGATGGGAACATATTGCCAAATTTGACACATAAAGTTTTTGAGGCACAAAATACGATTATATCGGGAATCGGGATTTTATTTGGGTTTTAGTTTTGCAGGTGGTAGTAATAATATAAATACTCTGAACTTTTTAACTTCAACATTTTTTAGATGATTTAGTAGATAATATAGTGATTTGTTTAAGTAAGTAAAAATATAAAGGGCGTCCCCAAAGCCCCCCAAAGCCCCCGAACGGCCCATTGCCTGCCCCGGAATCATAGGACAAGAAAGCTGAGGCCCGAAACCCGAACGCCCCGGACTTGTGGCAATAGGCACGGACATGGAACCGGTGCCTGTAACCGGATTGGCCGCAAACTTTTCTCCAATACCCCGGATTGCATCCCCGCCTTTGGGTAAATTGATGGCCGGAGACTGAACCCGAAAATCATCTTTTGTGTTGCTTTGGAAAGATTTATCCCCTGTAGAATTTTCAGACATGATTTCACCTGAATATTGTTAGCTGGTAATTCATTCGTCAATTACAATAAAAGTTGTTGACGATAGGTTTTTCCCTTAGCAAGAAGTTATAATAACAAGGCAATATGGCACACAATCTGTGCTTTTTGTAGTGCAAAAAGGATAATACTTTTTTGTTATAATACACCAGCCAAACTTACAGATAAGATAATTTTTGAAATTATTTTGGATAAAATGTTTAAATCAGGATATGGTGGATGGATACAAATTGACCGGCGTAACGATAAGACGGGATGTGTTCGATTTTAAACATTGAAATAGTGCCAAATAGTTACGATCAAAAAAACCATTCGCTGAGAATTGCTGATTTATAAACAATTCGTTTGACATTTAAAATGAATATATATAACTGGTTGCAGGTTATATAACTTAAGCTGGATTTGACTATTATTAAGTTTATTTGTTTAAGTGCTTGGTATTTTACTCAGGGGCACCTATGACACAAGAGTTCTTTCTTACAAAATTTACGTCGCCAAGCCTTGGCAAAATAGTGCTTCGGCGGCGGCTTTTTGATTTGTTGAATGTTTCGGCTCCGACATCTGCTATTTGGCTCTCCGGTCCTGGCGGATGTGGTAAATCCACACTTATTGCAAGCTATCTTTCAACTAATAAAATACCCCACCTCTGGTATCAGATGGATACGGAGGATGGCGATTTATCCACTTTTTTTTACTATCTCAAGCAGGCAACTGCCAATATCTTAGATCCTCCTGAACCGGCTTTGCCTCTGTTAACGCCGGAATATCAGTTTGGTTTGGAAACTTTTTTCCGGCGATATTTTGAAAATTTGTTTTTACGTCTCAAAAGGCCCTTTTGGATGGTATTAGACAATTTTCAGGAAGTTCCAGCCGATTCCAAAATACATCAAGCCCTGCTAAAGGCCATTGAACTCTTGCCGGATGGTATTAAGATAGCAATCGTCAGCCGAACCAATCCACTTTCTTTGATGGCAAGATTGCAGGCCAACCGAAAGGTTCGGCATATAGGGTGGAATAATCTGGCATTTACCTCAGAGGAATTACGAGAGGTGGTTGATCTTTTGGGCCGTATCATGTGGAGCGATCACCATGTAAAACAACTTTATGAGATTACCCAAGGTTGGATTGCCGGTGTAATTTTATGGTTATTGTGTGCAGATTTTTCATCCGGCACACCGGAATTTCCTTCGGAAAGCACACCGGAAACCATCTTTGACTACTTCGGAACTGAAGTACTACAAAACATTGACAATACAACAAAAGACTTTCTTCTTAAAACATCTTTTCTAAATGAAATTACAACCGATACAGCTAACCAGCTTGTTGAATTTGATCGAGCCACCGAAATTATACAACAGCTTGGTTACGATAACTTCTTTCTTGAAAAGCTTTCAGCATCTACGCCCATGTACCGGTATCATCCTTTGTTTTTAAATTTTTTGAATAAACAGGCTGAACGACATTTTTCTAAGGAGGCACTAAACAATATACGCTGCCGGGCGGCAAAACTTTCAGTGAAACACGGGGCATTGGATCATGCAGTAACCTTATTTGTTGAAGCAGAGGCATGGGATAAGCTTATTGAGCTTATACAGATTCATGCCTATATACTGTTCTTCCAGGGAAGACCTCAAATCCTGTCAAAATGGATAAGCTATCTGCCGCAAAATTTAATCGATAACAACTCCTGGATGTTGTTGTGGCAAGGCGTCGGCCTTTTACCCTATAATCCGTTTGAAGGGCGTAAGCTCTGTACTCATGCTTATCATAAATTCTGTAAATCACAAGATATTGTTGGACAGATGCTAAGCTTTTCGGCATCTGTGGAGTCATTTTTCCTATCCCGATCTGAGATGCAGGGGTTGGATTTTTGGATTGAACAAGGCGAGATTATTGAACCTTATCTATCTTATATCAATGATCTGCAAATCTGTGGTCGCTTTTCGGGCGCCATGCTTGGGGCTTTGGCCATTCGTGCACCAGCCCACCCATCCATTGGAAACTGGATTAACAGATGCACAACTATGATGCACGAAAGCGATGATCTTTCTCTTCATATCATGTTTGCAAATTTTCTTGTTCTTATTCATTGCTGGCATGGCAGAGTTAACAATGCAAAAATCATTCTGCAGTGGCTGGAGCCGGCAATTGATAAACGCGATGTTTTCCCCATGCAGCGGATCATGTTTAATGTTATCCAGTTTGTCTATTTTCAAGCCAGTGGTGAGAGCAGGCGCTGTAAAAACACTGTGGAAAGCATATTGGAATTAAGTGAAGAGACCGGCGTGAAAGTCTATGATGGCTTGATATACTCACATGCCACTTATGCATCCTTTGTTACAGGAGACTTATTTGTTGCGCGTCAATATCTGAAAAAGATGGCGCACACCATTAAACCGCATGAAACAGTAGATATAGCACATTACCACGGCCTTTGCGCCTGGGAGTCATATGCAGCAGGTAATTTATCCCTTGCTTTATCACATATTAAAACCGCGCTTGAGCTGGGAGAAGCAAACGGTGCACCAGTTGCAACGGCAATAAGTGCCAGATTGTTTGAAGTCAGGCTTTTGCTGGCTTCCGGAGCAATCGGCGAAGCGCAAAGATTATTGGACAGGATATCCGGCAGCTCCCGTGCCCAGGGTTGCATACTTATAGAATTTCAAGAGCTGTTGACAAAGGCCCAGTTTTTTTATTCCAAAAAAGACGCTACACTTGGCATTCGTTATCTAAAAGAAGCATTCCAACTTTCCCGTGAAAACGGCATCTTTGATGCAAACTGGTGGCTGCACTCGGAGCTGGCTTTTTTCTGTCAGAAAGCCATGGAAGCCGATGTGGAAATTGAGCAGGTCAAACGATTCATTGAACAACACCAGTTGATTCCTGAAAAACCACATTCTGCAGCCATTCATTGGAATTGGCTGGTTAAAATTTATACTATGGGCTGCTTCAAAGTTATTGTTAATGATCAACCATTAACAATATCCTCAAAAACACCTAAAAAACTATTTGAATTATTAAGGCTGCTAATTTGCCAAAGTCAAAAAGGTATAAACAGGGATACTTTAACCGACCAGTTATGGCCGGATACGGATGGAGACCGGGCAATACAAAGCATCAACACTACCTTGTATCGGCTGCGCAAACTCATAGGCAATGATCAGGTAGTAATTATGAATAACAACCGCTTGGAACTAAATAGTAAGCTATGCTGGGTTGATACCTGGTATTTTGAAGCCTTATTAGAACAATCAGAGTCTGTTTCAGACTTGATAGCCAAGAAAGATTACCTTGAAAAAGCGTTATCATTATACAAGGGTGCGTTTGAGTATGCTGAGGCGCCAAGCACATTCATTTTTTCTTATTCGCAAAAGCTAAAAGAGCAGTGGCTCAAAGCAGTAATCGACACATCAAAGATATTATCAGATATCGGTCATATGGAAAAGGCCATAAACATTCTTCAGCAGGCTTTGGTTATAGACAATGCAGCCGAACCCATCTATCAAAGTTTGATGTATACTTTAAACACCCAGGGCCGAACTGCCGAGGCGCTTCTTGCATTCAACAACTGCCGAAGCATTCTATCTGCTGAAGGTTTGGAACCAAGCAATAAAACCATAGCTCTGTTCCATAGCCTTCAAGCAGCAAGAAAAAGTAAAAATCGCCAAAGCAGCTGATGCTCCTCATTCAGTTAAGATATACAATATTAACTGTATTCAATGGTGCATCCCCGAAACCTTAAGTCAATTTTTTTGATACGCATATGCATCCTCCCAAAGTTATAGCAAAAACCGAAACATTATCTTGGCCATCACTATATTCCCAGATTAACACACTGAGCCACCATTTATTGCATCCGTTGGGTTTATTATATTTATATTATCCTCAATCTGTAAGTGATCTGTAAGACCTCTTAACATAATATTAAAATATCAATGTGGTTTTATAAAAAATACCCCATCCAAAAAAAGGAGAAGAGAAATGATTAAATCAATTAAAAACACTATTAAACCTTTGTTGCTGTTTTGCGCTTTTGTAGTTTTTTTGGGGACACCATGGCATGCTTTTGCTAATCCGGCAAGCCCTGTAATACAGGAGATCTATTATGACGCAGAAGGGCCGGATGAAGGAAAAGAGTTCATCGAGCTTTATGGCCTTTCGGGTACGGACCTGGGTGGTTTTTCCCTTATAGGTATAAATGGAAGTGATGGCCAGATTTATTATACGGTCGATTTATCGGGATACACACTTCCCCAAAACGGTCTGTTGGTAATTGCAGGCTCTTATGTAAATGTTCCATCGGAAGTTCTTACAATCCCTCTTACAACGAGTTTGCAAAACGGTCCTGATGCAGTTCAGCTTTGGCAAGGTGAAGTACGTTCAGGCGGGACTATAATTGATGCACTGGCTTATGGAGGTGCAGACATTTATGGCGAAGGCACGGCGGCTTTGGCTGCTCCGGCAGGTAAAAGCCTGTCACGTCTTGCCGGTATTGATACTGGTAATAATTTTACGGACTTTTATGTTACAAATCCAACTCCCGGCACAGTTCCGATTCCAGGTGCTGTGTGGCTTTTAGGTTCAGGGATAGCTTGTCTTTTTGGTCTCAGAAAAAAAATGAAAAGTACAAAAAAAATATTGGCAGGGGTAATTTGTGTGTTGGGTATCTTTTTCGGAGTATCAAATGCACTTGCAACGATTGTAACTTTTGAAGATTTTGAATTAGGTAGTTATGGTAATTATTCCTACCAGGGCTATATCTTTAGCGCACTTGAAGTAGTTAATCTAAGCGGGAATAAGGTAGCTGTTATAAATTCTTTTTCTGGAATAGAAGGCCAGGGCATTGCCATCGGGCGTTCAGACGGGCAATTTTTCAATGCAGGAAACGTATCTGTAGAAAGCTTTGATGCATCAAATAATCCAGCCGCCACTGGTGTCACCATCCAATTTTTTTATGATGGTGAAATTCCGGCAAACGCTATAGATGATGATTTTGACGGGGAATACGAAGAACCAAATGGACATACTGGTTTTTCAACAGACAGCATTTCCGGATTCCAGACGTTTTCTGCTAATTCTTCATATTCAGATTATCAGTATTTGGCCTTTTATAAAAACAGCGACTATCCTCAGATTTATGTTGATAATATTGAGCTTCCCACCGTACCGATTCCCGGTGCATTGTGGCTTTTAGGCTCCGGCTTGCTTGGTTTGGTTGTTTCAAGAAGGAAGGTAATAAAATAAAGCTCTTTCAAATATGTGATAAATGAGAGTGAATAGCGGTGGTCGGGATTGTATGAACAGCAAAAATTGTTTTTTAAGTGGGTAAGCTGCTTATTCAAGCTGCTGTCTCTCTCTTGGGAAGTGTCGCCCAATAAACCATATCCGGTGTTTTCTTGTCAAGACTTTGATGCCGCCG